>JANJTY010000232.1 GCA_024710865.1 Lysobacteraceae bacterium
GGCCAGCGACACCGCCAGCACGTCGGCGATGCCCTCGCGGTCGAGACCCGCGAAATACCCGAGGTGCATGACTTCGGCGCAGCGTGCGTCGAGCGCGGCCAGTCCGGCCAGGGCCTGATCCAGCGCCAGCACCTCCGCAACCAGGGACTCCTCGGCGGCCTGTGCCTCCGACAGGCTGAGGCGCACGCAGCCACCGCCACGCTTCTCGGCCCGGAGTGACCGCGCATGGTCGACCAGCGCCGAACGGATATACAGCGACATACCGGCGAAGAAGTGCGCGCGGTTGTGGAACACCACGTCGGAATCGGCCACGCGCAGGTAGGCCTCGTGCAGCAGCGCGGTCGGCGACAGGGTGAGGTCGTCGCCGGACTGGCGCAGGCGCTGGCGGGCGATCCGCTTCAACTCCTCGTACGCCAGCGAGAACGCATCGCCGAAGGCCTCCCGGCCGCCCGCCTGCCAGGCACCCAGGATGTCGGTCAGTCGCGGGGTTCCGGAGGCGCTCATGGATGCTCGTTCGACGTGGGGTGTCCGGGCAAACCGGTTGCGCGGCATCCATGGAATGCGGGCAATGCTTGCGCAGCATCGGCAGGATGGCAAGCCGGGCTCATGACGCTGGCGGCGCGTGCCATCGTTGCGTGTCGAAGCGAGACAGCGTTCACCGTCGACCGGCACTCATCGCTGCAGGCGCCACGTCGACACGACCACCGGCCCGTGGGCCACCGGCGGCGGTGTGCGATTCTCGCGGACTCGCCCATCGACCGCGCTGCCCCGCTCCAGGCGCTGGAGGCGTTTACTTCCCCGGGGCCGCCGGCAACCATTGCCGAGGCCGCGTCGAGGCGCGTTCCGACAAGACCGCTTCCACCCGTCATCCAAAGGAGCCCCATGCCAGCCCTGCGCACCCCCGGGAACCGGCGAATGCCGAGATCGACCCTGTCCGCCGCCATCGCCGTGGCCTGGACCGCATCCGCCGTCGCGCAAGGCGCGGACACGGTCGGCACGGGTGCGGAGGCCCGGGTGCTCGACCGCGTCACGGTGACCGGCACGCGGATCAAGCGCATCGACCTCGAGCAGGCCCTGCCGGTGAGCGTGATTCGCAAGCAGGACATCGAGCGGGCGGGCATCACCTCGGCCGAACAGCTGTTGATGTTCCTCAACGCGGCCGGCAACGCCGCCGACAACCTCGCCAGCAATGCGAGCATCGTGTCGGGCGAGCAGCGCGGCAACAACGGGGTGTCCGGGGCCAACCTGCGTGGGCAGGGCGCGGATGCGACCCTGGTGCTGCTCAATGGCCGACGCGTCGCGGCGCACGGCCTGAAGGCGCGCGCGGTGGATCTGAACGCGATCCCGTTCGCGGCCATCGAGCGCGTCGAGGTCCTGCGCGATGGCGCCTCGGCGATCTACGGAACCGACGCCATCGGCGGCGTGATCAATTTCATCACGCGCAGCGACTACCGCGGCGCGCAGGCCAGTTTCACCGCCGACGTCACCGAGGCCGGCGGCGGGCATGGGTACCGCGGCAGCCTGCTCGCCGGCGGCGGCGACCTCGCGTCCGACGGCTGGAACCTGATGGCCACCCTGAGCCTGCGCGAGGACCGGATCCTGCGCGGCAGCCAGCGCGATTTCTCGAACGGCTTCCAGCCCGAGCGCGGCCTGTCCCCGGACACCCGCGGTACTCCTCTCGCCACGGTGTTCGCCTTCGCCAACAGCCTGGTGCCCGCCGGCGGCCTGGTCGATCCGGCGGGCACCGCCCCGGCGACCGCGATCAACGTCTTCAACCTGCCGGGCGCCGCCGGCTGCGAGGCGGCAGGCGAGCGCATGGGGCCCTACGATTTCCGCCTCTGGGGCGTGCCGGGATCGCGCTACGCCTGCGCCTGGGATTACCCGGCCGCTGCCGTGATCCAGCAGCCGTTGGAAAGCATCGATTTCATCGGCCGCGCCACGTTCCTGATCGGAGAGGCGCACGAGGCCTACGTGGAAGTGACGGGATCGCGCGTCGATGTCGTCAAGCAGTTCGAGCCGAACCAGATCTCCTCCTCCGCACAGGCCAACGCCGCCTTCGACCCGAGCACCTGGTATCCGAGCACAGCGGCCTCCTACGACCGGGTCTACGACGCGCTCGCCGCCCAGTTCGGCCCGGACCAGCTCGCCTACGGCCAACCGATCGCCTACCGCTGGCGCTGCGGCGCATGCGGGCCGCGCGCGTTCGGCACGGTCACCGACAGCTACCGCATCCTGGCCGGGATGAAAGGGCTCTGGGGCGATCGCTGGGAGTACGACCTGGCCCTGCTGCGGGGTTCGAGCCAATCGGAGACGACCCTGATCAGCGGCTACCACTACCTCGACGGCCTGCGCAGCGTGCTCGGCCAGGGCCTGCTCGATCCCTTCCTGCCGCCCGGCCAGCCGCAGTCGGCCGAGGCGATGGCGGCCCTGCAGGCCGCGTCCGCCGATGGCGTGGTGCTGTACGACGGCGAGTCCGTCATCACCCAGTTCGATGCCTCGGTCTCGGGCGAGCTGGACTGGAGCCTCCTGGGCGGCCCGATCATGGCCGCCTTCGGCACCGACCTCCGCCGCGAGGACTACCGCTTCGAGGGCGACCGCAGGGCCGATCCGCGCCCCGTGTTCAACGCACCCTTCGACAACCAGAATGCCCTCGCGGACGCCAGCCGGCGCGTGTGGGCGCTGTTCGCGGAGTTCCGCCTGCCCGTCACCGACGCGCTCGAGCTCACCCTGGCCGGTCGACACGACCACTACGACGGCTTCGGTGCCAGCAGGAACCCCAAGCTTTCGTTCACGTACCGGCCGTTCGAAACCCTCGTGTTCCGCGGCGCCTACAGCACCGGTTTCCGGGTGCCGAACTTCAACCAGCTTTTCAACGGCCTGCTGGAGTCGCCCTACACCGGGCTCGACCTTGCCGATCCGGAGCGCTGCCCCGGCGCGGTCGTCGATCCGTCGATCCCGGGCTGCGAGGCGATCCGCCCGGTCATCCTCACCGGCGGGCGCGAGGATCTGGCGCCGGAGACCTCACGACAGACCGGCGTCGGCCTGGTCTACGCGCCCTCCGACCGATTCGACGTCAGCGTGGACTGGTGGGAGATCGAGCGACGCAACACCATCCGCGGCGCGCCGCGCGAGGTGCTGATCCAGTACTACGACGTCTTCCAGGACAACTGGATCCGCGACGCCAGCGGCGCGGTGGTCGCGATCGACCAGCGCTTCATCAACTCGGGCGGGAGCCTGACGCGCGGCATCGAGATCGACGCCAACCTGCGCGGCGAGCTGGCGGGAGGCCACTGGGTGCTGCGCCTCAATGGCAGCTACATCGACAGCTTCCGGACCAGAGAGCTGGAGACCCTGCCCTACTCGCCCAACCGCGTCGGCGAGTACGTGCGCTACTTCAACCTGCCGCTGCGCTGGAAGCACACGCTGGACTTCACCTGGTCGCGGGGCGACTGGGCGCACAGCCTGACGCAGATCCATCGCGCCGGCTACCGGGATGAAGCGCCCGTCAGCGTCGCGAACGGCAGCTACATTCCGCCGCGCTGGAATCCCGAGGTCGGCAGCTACACCCGCTACACCTACGCGCTGTGGTGGTCGGGCATCGAGGACCTGCGCCTGGGCTTCGCCATCAACAACCTGCTCGACCGCGACCCGCCCTTCACCGCGCACCAGAACGACTTCGCCGCCGGAGCCGGCTGGGAACCCCGCGTCGCCGACCCGCGCGGGCGCGCCTACGCCCTCAACGTCGAGTACCGGTTCGACTGAAGGGGCCGGCCGGGTGACCGGCCGCCGGAGCCGGAGTCTCGGCGGGCTCGACCGTGCCGAGGCGCCGGGCGGATCGGCGTTGTCCAGCCCTCGGTGCGAACAATCGCGCGGTCGCGCACCGCTTCGCGCCGGCCACGCGCATGCAACGGATCTCAGACTTGCTGGGTTTCAATCCGGTCGGTACACCTGCGCGCCCTGCGCGCGGAACTCGGCGCTCTTCTCGGCCATGCCCTTGGCCAGCGCTTCGGCCTCGTCCGCCACGCCCTGGCTGGCGGCGTAGTCGCGCACGTCCTGGGTGATCTTCATCGAGCAGAAATGCGGGCCGCACATGGAGCAGAAGTGGGCGACCTTGTGCGCGTCCTTGGGCAGGGTCTCGTCGTGGTACTCACGCGCCCGCTCGGGGTCCAGGCCGAGGTTGAACTGGTCTTCCCAGCGGAATTCGAAGCGCGCCTTGCTCAAGGCGTTGTCGCGCGCCTGCGCGCCGGGGTGACCCTTGGCCAGGTCCGCGGCATGCGCGGCGATCTTGTAGGCCATCAGGCCCTCCCGCACGTCCTCGCGGTTGGGCAGGCCGAGGTGCTCCTTCGGCGTGACGTAACAGAGCATGGCGGTGCCGAACCAGCCGATCATGGCCGCGCCGATGGCGCTGGTGATGTGGTCGTAGCCGGGCGCGACGTCGGTGGTCAGG
>JANJTY010000237.1 GCA_024710865.1 Lysobacteraceae bacterium
GACCGCCGCGCAGGACTACCAGCCCGCACGCCAGCTGCTGGCCCGCGCCGACGACCTCTGCGCCGAACGCGAATGGAACGACTGCGAACTGGCCGCGGCCAAGGCCCAGGCCGATGGCCGCCTGGCCGAGGCGCGTTCGCGCCAGGTCAAGGCCGAATCCGCCACCGCCGAGCTGGAAACCGCCATCGAGACCCTGCGCGCCGAGCTGGCCCGCCAAGGAGGTGCCGAATGAACCGCCCGATCCGACTCGCCGCACCGCTGACTGCCGCGCTGCTGGCCGCCTGCGCCGGCGCTCCGCGCACCCCGCCATCGGAACTGCTGATGCTGCAGAACGAGCTGGACCGCATCGGCTCCGATGCCTGCATCGTCGGCGAGGCCGGCGGCGAACTGCGCGAGGCCGAGCGTGCCGTCGGCCTGATCGCCGACGAAGGACGCCGCCTGCGCGGCGAGCGCTACGAGCACAACCTCTACCTCGCCACGCGCCTGGTGCGCATCGCCGAGGCCGAAGGGCGCGCGCGCTGCGCCGAGAACTACCGCGCCGACCTGGCCGGCCAGCGCGAGGACCTGCTGCTCCAGGCGCGCACGCAGGAAGCGGAGCGGGCGCAGGCGCGGGCCGAGGCCGAGCGCCGCGCCGCCGAACAGGCGCGGCTGCAGGCCATGGCCGAGCGCAGCGCGGCCGAGCAGGCCCGGCTCGACGCGATCCTGGCCGAGCAGCGCGCCGAGGCCGCGCAGGCCGAGCTGGACAGGCTCAACCGCCTGCTCGCCGATCTGCAGGCGCGCCAGACCGAGCGCGGCCTGGTCGTGACCCTGGGCGATGTCCTGTTCGAACTCGACCGCGCCGAGCTCAAGCCTGGCGCCATGCGCAACCTGGACACGCTGGCCGAGGCGCTGCGCCAGCACCCCGAGGCCCTGCTGCTGATCGAGGGGCACACCGATGCCACCGGCACGCGCGACTACAACCTCTCGCTCTCGCAGCGCCGCGCCGATGCGGTCATGGCCTACCTCGCCAGCCGCGGCGTCGAGCGTTCGCGCATGCGCTCGGACGGGTTGGGACCGGACTTTCCGGTGGCGAGCAACGCCGAGGCGGCCGGTCGCCAGCAGAACCGCCGCGTCGAGGTGATCATCCAGCACGAAGGCTGACGCGTCCGCGGCGCGGGCCCGGCCAGGGACGGCCGGGCCCGCGGGCGGTTCAGCGGCGCTCCCGCAGGAACGCCGCCAGCGCGTCCGCCGGCATCGGACGCGCGTAGAGGTAGCCCTGCGCGTCGGCGCAGCCCAGGCGCTCGAGGCGTGCCGCGGTCTCGGCGGTTTCGACCCCTTCGGCCACGGTGCCGAGCCCGAGCGAGGTCGCGAGCTGGATGATCGTCGCCACCAGCGCCTCGCCGTCGCTGCGGGCGCTCATCTCGCGCACGAACGACTGGTCGATCTTGAGCTTGTCGAGCGGGAAGTCGCGCAGGTAGGCCAGGCTCGAATAGCCGGTGCCGAAATCGTCGATCGCCAGGCGCAGGCCCATGGCCTTGAGGCGCTTGAGGGTCGACAGCGCGGTGGACGAGTCCTGCACCAGGATCGACTCGGTCAGCTCCAGCTCCAGATGCTGCGCGGCCAGGCCCGCCGCGGCCAGCGCCTCCGCCACGTCGCTCACCACCGCGGCGCGCTGGAACTGCAGCGCCGACAGGTTCACGCATACGGCCGGAACCAGCAAGCCCTCGGCGATCCACTGCGACGCGTGCAGGCAGGCCTGGCGCAGCACCCAGCGCCCGATCGGCACGATCAGGCCCGAGCTCTCGGCTTCGGCGATGAAGGCGAGGGGGCCGACCAGGCCCTGGCCCGGCCGCCGCCAGCGCAGCAGCGCCTCGATCCCGACCACCGCACCATCGGCCAGCGCCACCTGCGGCTGGTAGTGCAGTTCGAACTCGTCCCGCTCCAGCGCCATCCGCAGGCCGTTGCGCAGCTCCAGGCGCTGCAGGGCCTCGCGGTTCATCGCGGCGTCGTAGAATCTCGCAGTGCTTGGGCACGGCGGCAATATTTGGGTGGAAAGTGATACCGGCAATGGGACTGGGACAACCTTCTGGCTGACCCTGCCAGTGGCGCAAAAGAAAGCCACCGGGCAGCTAAAGCGTCAGACCGGCAGGCTGACGATCAAGTCTGAACGGTAAAGTACAACCGTTTATAATTGCCCCACCTCTGCAATACATTTCACCAGGAGCATCATGCAGGAAATTGTCAAGAATATCTATATCGAAGACCAATATCCCGGCGTTACGCTGGGAGTCATTGTCACTCCACGCGGCTTGATCCAGATCGACGCGCCGCCCTCCCCGGAAGATGCGCGCTCATGGCGTGCCGCCTTGATGGGCCTTGGCGGCGGGCTGGAACGTGTGCTCATTAATATGGACGCACATCCCGACCGCACCCTTGGCGCACGCTCAATGGACTGCACCGTCATTGCGCACGAAAAGACTGCGCAGATCTTCCGCACCCGCCCCGGCACATTCAAAGCACAGGGCGAGGAAACCGGCGCAGATTGGGAAGCCATCCCCGGGCTTGGCAGCGTCCGCTGGGCGCCGCCGGAGATCTCCTTCACCGACCTCATGAGCCTGCACTGGAGCGAAACCCCCGTCTTTTTGGAACATCGCCCCGGCCCTTCCAATGGTTCAATTTGGGTACATATGCCGGAAGAAAAAGTTCTATTCATCGGCGATTCGGTATTGAAGAACCAGCCGCCTTTCCTCGCGGGTTCCAACTTGAAAGCCTGGCTTGAGTCACTGAACTTGCTGCAAGACTCCGCATACAAAGGCTATACCTTTATCAGCAGCCGCGGCGGCACCGTGACAACGAGCGCGATCAAATCGCAATATGATTTTCTCAAGCACATCCACGACAAGCTGGATAAAGGTGCGGCGAAGAAACCAAATCCTGCTGCAGTTGAAAAAATGATCGTCTCCCTGCTGACATGGTTCAAAGCCCCAGCCGCCCGCCAAAAGCAATTTGCCCAACGCCTGCGCTACGGGTTGCTGCACTACAACACCCGTCAATATCTCACTTCCAGTCAGTCTGATGAGGATTAAT
>JANJTY010000286.1 GCA_024710865.1 Lysobacteraceae bacterium
CGGCCGCGTGCGCTGGTTCGCGCTCGGCATCGCCGTGCTCACCTTCCTCGTCACCCTGCCGCTCTACACCGGCTTCGATGCCTCCAGCGCCGCGATGCAGTTCGTCGAGAAGCGCGAATGGGTGCCGGCCTTCGACCTCTGGTACGCCCTTGGGGTCGACGGCATCTCGGTCGCGCTGATCCTGCTGACGAGCTTCACCACCGTGCTGGTGATCATCGGCGCCTGGGGTTCGGTCGAGGATCGCGTACACCAGTACATGGCCGCCTTCCTCATCCTCGAAGGCCTGATGATCGGCGTGTTCGCGGCGATGGACGCGCTGCTGTTCTACGTGTTCTTCGAGGGCATGCTGATCCCGATGTTCATCATCATCGGAGTCTGGGGCGGGGCGCGCCGCGTGTATGCCTCGCTCAAGTTCTTCCTCTACACCTTCCTCGGCTCGGTCTTCATGCTGGTCGGGCTGGTCTACCTGTACCTCAAGGGAGGCAGCTTCCAGCTCGCCGACCTCTACGCCCTGCCGCTCAGCGCGACCGAGCAGATGTGGCTGTTCTTCGCCTTCCTGCTCGCCTTCGCAGTGAAGGTGCCGATGTTCCCGGTGCACACCTGGCTGCCCGATGCCCACGTCGAGGCGCCCACCGCGGGATCGGTGATCCTGGCCGCGATCATGCTGAAGATCGGCGGCTACGGCTTCCTGCGCTTCTCGCTTCCGATCACGCCTGACGCCGGCGCCGAATACGCCTGGTTCGTGATCCTGCTGTCGCTGATCGCGGTGGTTTACATCGGTCTTGTGGCGCTGGTGCAGACCGACATGAAGAAGCTGATCGCCTATTCCTCGATCTCGCACATGGGCTTCGTCACCCTCGGCACGTTCATCGCCTTTGCGCTGATGCGCGAGACCGGCTCGAACGATGCCGCCGAGCTCGGCCTGCAGGGCGGCATGGTGCAGATGATCAGCCACGGCTTCATCTCCGGCGCGATGTTCTCCTGCGTCGGCGTGCTCTACGACCGCATGCACAGTCGCCAGATCGCCGACTACGGCGGCGTGGTCAACACCATGCCCTGGTTCGCCGCCTTCTTCGTGCTGTTCGCCATGGCCAATTCAGGCCTGCCGGGCACGTCGGGCTTCGTCGGCGAGTTCATGGTCATCCTCGCCAGCTTCCAGTACAGCCCCTGGGTCGCGGCGCTGGGCGCGCTGACCCTCATCCTGGGCGCGGCGTACACCCTCTGGATGGTCAAGCGCGTGATCTTCGGTGACATCGCCAACGAGCACGTCCGCGCGCTGAAGGACATCGATGGCCGCGAAGCCCTGGTGCTGGGTGCCTTCGCTGCGGCCGTGCTGCTGTTCGGTATCTGGCCCAAGCCGCTCACCGACCTGATGGACGCCTCGATCGCGCAGCTCGCCACCCAGCTGCTGGTCAGCAAGCTGTAAGGAAGCCACACATGACGACCCTTGCCGACCTCCAGCCGCTGGCGCCCGAGATCTTCCTGCTCTCGGCCACCTGCGCCCTGCTGCTGATCGACCTTTTCATCTCCCAGCAGCGCCGCGGGCTGGTGCATTTCCTCGCCCTGCTGATCCTGCTGGCGGCCGGCATCCTGACCTTCCGCGAGGGCGGGCAGGGCGCGGCCAGCGCCTTCGGTGGCAGCTTCCTGCGCGACGGCGTGGGCGATGTGCTCAAGTTGTTCGTGTACCTGGTGACGGGCGGCGCGCTGATCTACGCCAAGCCCTACCTCGAGGCGCGTGGGCTGTTCAAGGGCGAGTTCTACAGCCTGGTGCTGTTCTCCGTGCTCGGCATGATGCTGATGGTGTCGGCGGGCAGCCTGCTGTTGCTGTACCTCGGCCTTGAGCTGCTGGCGCTGTCGACCTATGCCCTGGTCGGCCTGCACCGCGACAACCGCAATGCCTCCGAGGCGGCGATGAAGTACTTCGTCCTCGGCTCGCTGGCCTCGGGCATGCTGCTGTACGGCATGTCGATGGTGTATGGCGCGACCGGCAGCCTTGACCTCGCCCAGATCCACGCCGCCGCCGCCACGCTCGATGGCGATTCGCGCCAGCTGCTGCTGTTCGGCGTCGTGTTCGTGGTGGTCGGCATCGCCTTCAAGTTCGGCGCCGCGCCGTTCCACATGTGGGTGCCTGACGTCTACCAGGGCGCGCCGACGGCGATCACCCTGTTCATCGGTTCGGCCCCCAAGCTGGCGGCTTTCGGCATGGCCTACCGCCTGCTCGAAGGCGGTGCCGGCGAGCTGTCGGACGACTGGCGCCAGATGCTTGCCTGGCTGGCGGTGGCCTCGCTCGCGGTCGGCAACGTGCTGGCCATCGCGCAGACCAACCTCAAGCGCATGCTGGCCTACTCGACCATCTCGCACGTGGGCTTCCTGTTCCTCGCCCTGGCGAACGGAACGCCCGCCGGTTACTCGGCCGCGATGTTCTATGCCATCTGCTACGCGATGATGGCCGCGGGCGCGTTCGGCGCGATCATCCTGCTTTCGCGCCAGGGTTTCGAGGGCGAGGAAATCGCCGACTTCCGCGGTCTCGGCCAGACCCATCCCTGGTATGCCTTCCTGGTCTTGCTGCTGATGGCATCCCTCGCCGGTTTCCCCCCGCTGCTGGGCTTCTGGGCCAAGGTCGCGGTGCTCAAGGCGGCGGTGGAGGGCGACATGCTCTGGCTCGCCCTGGTCGGCGTGGTGTTCGCCGTGGTCGGCGCGTTCTACTACCTGCGCGTGATCAAGGTGATGTATTTCGACGCGCCAGAGGATGGACGCCCGGCGGAACTCAACCCGGACGCCCCGCTGCGTTGGCTGCTCAACGCGAACGCCGTGCTGATGCTGGTGCTCGGCCTGTTCTGGAATCCGCTGCTGGCGATGTGCCAGCGCGCCATGGGGCTCTGAACAACGCAATTGGGGCTTGCGCGCCCGTGGGCGCATCCCTATAATTGCGAGTCTGCTGCGGGGTGGAGCAGTCTGGCAGCTCGTCGGGCTCATAACCCGAAGGTCGCAGGTTCAAATCCTGCCCCCGCTACCATGCATCGGTAAGGAAAGGGCCTCCGCTGGAGGCCCTTTTTCTACCGGGCCCCGTTCCGCCGTGCAACGCGGAGCGCCGGAGATGGATGCACCGGAAGGGCCGCATGGCCCTTTTTTGTTGCCGAAGGAACCGCACGTCGCATGAGTCAAGCCAATCCGGTCACCGAACGCCTGTATGCCCTGCTTGGGCCGGCGATCGCCGATCTCGGCCTCGAGCTCTGGGGCGTGGATTTCCGTGCCGGGCAGGGCAGTTCTCTCCTGCGTCTTTACATCGATGCAGTCGGGCGTCCGGTCACGCTGGACGACTGCGAGCGCGCCAGCCGCGAATCCAGTGCCCTGCTCGATGTCGAAGATCCGATCCAGGGCAAGTACACCCTGGAAGTTTCCTCGCCCGGCTGGGACCGTCCCCTGTTCAGGCCCGAGCACTACGAGCGCTTCGTGGGGGAGCCGGTCAAGCTCAACCTCGCCTTGCCGCTCGATGGCCGGCGCCGCCTCGGTGGAACGATCCTGGCGGCCGACGCCGAAGGCGTCACGCTCGGGATCGACGGGCGCGAGCTGAGGGTCCCGTTCGGCAGCATCGCGCAGGCCAAGCTGAACCCCGATTTCGAAACCTGGAAGGCGCAGGCGGCATCGCCGCCGGAAGCCGATGAACCCAAGCCTCCGGCCGGTCGCTCCGGCTCCCGGCGCAAATCCTCGTAACCCGAACGCGGCCGCCAGCGCGAGCCGCAGGAGCACCCAGCGATGAGCAAGGAACTGTTGATGGTGGTCGAGGCGGTCGCCAACGAAAAGGGCGTACCGCGCGAGGTCATCTTCGAGGCAATGGAAGCGGCGCTGGCCTCGGCTGCGAAGAAGCGCTACCCGGAGCAGGACGTGTCTATCCGCGTCTCGATCGACCGCAAGGACGGCAGCTACGAGACCTTCCGCTGCTGGGAAGTCGTGCCCGACGATGTGGTCATGGAGTCGCCCGAGCGCATGATCCGTCTGATGGATGCGGTCGACGAGAAGGAAGGCGCCGCGGTCGGCGATACCGTCGAGGAGCGCATCGAGAACGCCGAATTCGGCCGAATTGCGGCGCAGGCCGCCAAGCAGGTGATCGTGCAGCGCGTGCGCGAGGCCGAGCGCGCGCAGGTGGTCGACGCCTTCCGCGAGCGCGTCGGCGAGTTGATCACCGGCATCGTCAAGCGCGTCGAGCGCGGCAACATCTACGTCGATCTGGGCGGCAACGCCGAGGCCTTCATCCCCAAGGACAAGGCGATTCCCCGCGATGCGGTGCGGCCGGGCGACCGCGTGCGCGGTTACCTCTTCGACGTGCGTTCGGAGGCCCGCGGACCGCAGCTGTTCGTTTCGCGCACCGCTCCCGAGTTCATGATGGAGCTGTTCAAGCTGGAGGTTCCGGAGGTCGGCCAGGGCCTGGTCGAGATCAAGGCCGCGGCGCGCGATCCGGGCGACCGCGCCAAGATCGCCGTGATCGCGCACGACACCCGCACCGATCCCATCGGCGCCTGCATCGGCATGCGCGGTTCGCGCGTGCAGGCGGTGTCGAACGAACTCAACGGCGAGCGCATCGACATCGTGCTGTGGAGTGACAACCCGGCCCAGTTCGTGATCAACGCCATGGCCCCGGCCGAGGTGCAGTCGATCATCGTGGACGAGGAAAAGCACTCGATGGACATCGCCGTGGCCGAGGACAAGCTGGCGCAGGCGATCGGCAAGGGCGGGCAGAACGTCCGCCTCGCCAGCAAGCTCTCCGGCTGGCAGCTCAACGTGATGACCCATGACCAGATCCAGGCCAAGAGCGAGTCCGAGCAGGCCGCCGCGCGCCAGCTGTTCATGGACAAGCTGGAGGTCGACGAGGAGATCGCCGGCATCCTGGTCGCGGAGGGCTTCTCGACGGTCGAGGAAATCGCCTACGTGCCGGCCGCCGAGCTGCTCGCGGTCGAGGGCTTCGACGAGGACATCGTCGAGGAGCTGCGCGCCCGCGCCCGCGACGCGCTGCTGACCGAGGCCCTGGCCGCGGAGGAGGAGATCGAGGAGCACAAGCCGGCCGGCGACCTGCTTGATCTGGACGGCATGGACGAGGCCACGGCCTATGCCCTGGCCGCGCGCGGCATCGCGACCCGCGACGACCTGGCGGAGATGGCGGTGGACGAGATCGTCGACATCGAAGGCATCGACCCGGAGCGCGCCGCGGCCCTGATCATGTCCGCCCGCCAGCACTGGTTCGAATGATCCAACCCGACCGGAACGGCCGCTCGCGGCTGGGTTCTGGCGGGCTAAACTAACGCGTTTTCTCGCGCGCGCTCGCAGCGCCACGAACAGGAAGTCACATGTCCGAAGTTACGGTACGCACCCTCGCAACGCTCGTCGGAACCCCGGTGGACAAGCTGCTTGAGCAGCTGGCCGAGGCCGGCATGAGCTTCAGCGGGCCGGATCAGGTGGTGACGCCGACCGAGAAGATGAAGCTGCTCGGCTTCCTGCGCCGTGCCCACGGCAAGACCGAGCCAGCGGCGGAGGATTCGACGCCGAAGCAGATCACGCTGAAGCGGCGCAAGGTGCAGGAAATCACGGTCGCCGCCGGCAAGAGCAAGACCACGGTCGCGGTCGAGGTGCGGCAGAAGCGCACCTACGTCAAGCGCAGCGCGGTCGACGAGGCCACGCCGGTGGACGCCGAGCGCGAAGACGCCCTGCGCAAGCTGGAGGAGTCCCGCCGCCAGCACGAGGCCGAGGAAGCGGTCCGGCTCGAAGCCGACCGCAAGCGCCAGCAGGAAGAGGCCGAGCGCAAGGCGCGCGAGGAAGCCGAGCGCAAGGCGCGCGAGGCCGAGGAAGCCCTGCTGCGCGCCGCGGACGAAGAGGCCAAGGCGCTCAAGGAGCAGGACGACCGTCCGCACAAGGCGCCGCCGCCGGCCAAGACCGAGGTCAAGCAACCCAAGCGCGAGGACGACAAGGCGCGGCATCGGCCGGCCCGCAGCGGCCGCGACGCGGAAGCCGATGGTCCGAGCCGATTCGCCGGCCAGCTGCACCTGTCCGAATCAGAACGCGCGCGCCGCACCACGGCCAAGAAGCGCGGTCCCAAGACGCGCGGCCAGGAGCACGGCCGCGGCCAGGGCCAGGCGGCGGGCGGCGCCCATGGTTTCTCCCGCCCGACCGCGCCGGTCACGCGCGAGGTCGCGATCGGCGACAGCGTCACGGTTTCCGACCTGGCCCAGAAGCTCGCGCTCAAGGGCGCCGAGGTGGTCAAGGCCCTGTTCAAGATGGGCGTGCCGGTGACGATCAACCAGAGCATCGACCACGACACCGCGGTGCTGGTGGTGGAAGAGCTCGGGCACCGCGCCGTGCGCGCGAGCGAGGACGACGCCGAGCTGGCGCTGGTGGCCCAGGTTGCCGAGCCG
>JANJTY010000311.1 GCA_024710865.1 Lysobacteraceae bacterium
CAGGCCGAGGGCATGGACGCGGTGGTCGCACGCTTCCGCGCCGCGCTCGAGTCCGGCACCGCGCCCGAGCGCGTGGGCGCCGTGAACGGCTACTGGCGCGGCGAACCCGGCAAGCACGGACTGCCGCTGGTGCCGGCCTGAGCTCGCCGCTGCGGAATCGGATCCGCAGCAGGAGCTGAGCCGGGCTCCGGGCGGGCGCCGCGCTCAACCCGCGCCGGACACCAGCCAGCCCGGGTGTGCGAAGTAGCGCGGATACAGATCAAGCGTCTCCTGCATCGCCGGCAGGCCGTCCGGCGACGCGGGATCGGCGCGCAGCGCGTTGGCGGCGCCGAGCAGGCGCGCGATCAGCACGTGCAGGGTGGCGTCGGCCGCGGGTTCCAGCCGGCAGTTGGCGATCAGGAAGGCGACCTGGTCCTCGACGGTCTGCGCCAACGCTGTGGCGGCGACGGCGTCGAGCGGAGCGGCGCCTTGCGCGGCGGCGACCGCGTCGCGGATGCGCTGCATGCCCTCGACCAGGGCGGCGTCGGTGGGCCAGGGCTTGCCCTCGTCCAGCTGCAGCAGGGCGGCAGCGGCGTCGCCCGCGTGCGCGTCGTCGTGCCCGTGTTCGTCGGCGTCCCGCGCCGGGGCATCCGGCTCGCGGGCCTGGTCCTTCCCGTGCTCGTCGCGCTGCGACGGCGCCGCCGCGTCGGCGGCCTGCGCGGCGGCGGGCGCTTCCGCTTCCCGCGCCGTGTCGGCGGGCGGCGACGCCGGCGTGCAGGCCGCGGTCGCCAGCGCAAGCGCGGCGCCGAGTGACAGGGTGATGGCGGGGTTCATCTGGCGGTCTCCTGGACTGGGTTGCGAGGCGGCTGCGCGCGATGCGCGGCGCGCGCGGCGCAGGCGAAGCGGGCGCAGCGGTTGAGCGCGATGCGCAGGCCGAGCGGCAGGGATTCGAAGGGCAGCCGGTCGAGCAGGTTGCGTGCGGTGAGGCCCAGCTCGGTGTCGCCGGTCAGGACCAGACGGCGCTGGAAGAACAGGGTGTCGGCATCCTCCAGCCGGCCGGCGAGGCAAAGCAGGTCGGTCAGGCTGCCGCGCACCGTGGCCTCGGCCGCGGTCTCGCGCGGCAGTGCCGCGAACGCGCCGTCCTGCAGTCCGATCACCCAGCGCAGGTCGAGATCGGACAGCTCGACGCCGAGCGTGCGCCCCTGCAGGAAGTCCAGGTCGCCCGCGGCCAGCGCCTCGCCGAGCACGCGCTGCAGGGCGCGCTCGAGCAGGCGTCGCTGCGGCGTTTCAGGCACCCGGCGCAGCAGCGGGGCGAGGCGCCAGGGCGGCGGCAACAGCCGCAGCCAGCGCGCGCCCGTGGGCGCCTCGGTTTCCAGGCTGGACGAAACGGGATACATGGCAGCCGGAAGCATGCTCGGCGGCGGGGACGGGCCGCCTTGACCCGGGTCAAGCCCCTGCGCGCGCCGCGCCTCGCCGATCAGCACCGCACCCAGGGCCTCGACGCTGGCGGCGGGCAGGGCCAGGTGGCGCCCGACACCGTGCAGGTGCGTGCGCACGCGCGTTTCGCGCTCCGGATCGGACAGCGGCAGGCCAAGCCGAAGCTTGCGCGCGTGGGCCGCCGCGACGAGGCGAAGACGCAGCCCCAGCAGCGCTACGGCGGCCGCGTCCAGACGGTCGATCGCGTGCCGGATCGCATCCAGTCCGGGCGCCGGCGCGGAGCGCCCGGGCAGCGTGGAGGCCGAGGTCGGCATGGCTCGCCCGGTCCGGCCCTACCAGTCGACGCTCACGCTCGCCGCCAGGCTGCGCCCCGGGCGGGTGTAGAAGCCGATGTCGGCCGCGTTCGCCGCGACGCCACGCACGCTGCCCCAGTCCCAGTAGGCGCGGTCGAGCAGGTTGTACAGGCCGAGGTTCACGCGCAGGCCGGGGCGCGGCTCCAGCCAGACCAGAGCATCGAGGCTGACGTAGCCCGGCGGCGCGAACAGGGCGCCGGCCGAATCGTCCACCCGCGTCTTGCGGCGCGCGCCGTGCGCGAGCAGCTCGCCGCCCCAGTCCGCCAGCGGCGCCTCATAGCGCAGGCCGAGCGTGGCGCGCGCCGGGTCGATGCTGTTCAGCGGCCGATCGCGCACGGTGTCGTCGCCGCGCGCCGCGGCGAAGGCGCCGCGCAGGCTCCAGCCGTCCAGCGCGGGACGCAGCGCGCCGCCGTCGAACACGAACTCGGCCTCGACGCCGCGGATGCGGGCGCGGTCGCGGTTGACCGACTGGAACACCAGGGCGCCGCTGTCCGGATCGATGCCGAGGTTGGCGCGCGACTCGATCAGGTCGCGGTAGCGGTTGTCGTACACCGACAGCGTGCCCTGGAGGGCCTCGCCCTGCCAGCGCAGGCCGGCCTCCAGGCCGCGGCTGGTCTCGGCGCGCAGCGCGGGATTGGGCCGCACCTCGTAGTTGAAGGTCGGCAGCGACAGGCCGATGTTGACGTCCGAGAACGGCGGCGCGCGGAAGCCGCGGGCGTACTGCAGGAACAGGCTGGCGCGCGCGCTGGCTTCGAAGCGCAGGCCGAGGCGCGGGGTCAGGTTGGACTCGCCCACGTCGACCGTTTCCAGCTCCGGATAGTCCTCGCGGAACAGGGCATCGGGGCGCGCATCGAGACGGTAGCGCTCCCAGCGCAGGCCCGGCAGCAGGGCGAAGCGACCGAAGTCGATCTCGTCCTGCCAGAACGCGCCGATGCGGGTGGCGCGCGAATGCGGGAAGTCGCGCACCGGGAAGCGCTCGCCCAGGATGACGGTGCGCACCGCGCCGGTGGCGAGGTTGGTCTCGATGCCGTCGCGCAGGCCGCTGTAGTCGGTGCGTTCGAGCTCGAGGCCGAACACCTGGCGGTGCGCGGCACCGGCGAACTCGCCTTCGCTCACACCGACCAGGTCCAGTCCGCGCTCGCGCTGGTTGAACTCGAAGCGGCGCCAGCGCAGCGATTCGAACGGCGTGGCGTTGTCCGGCAGGCGGAACTGCAGGCTGTCCTGCCGGATGTCGCTGTCCTGCCCATAGACCATCAGCTCCAGATGATCGAGCCAGGGCAGCGGCGCATCCCATTCGGCCGCGAGGCTGAGGCGGTCGCGGCGACTGCTGTCGTCGGCGTCCAGCGCATAGGTGGTGGCGAAGCGGCCGGGGCCGAATTCGAGCGAATCGACCTCGGTCTCCTGCCGGCCGCGGCTGTGGTCCAGCACCAGCGACCAGCGCCCGAAGGCGCCCGCCTCGCGCACGAACTTGGCCAGCACGGCGTTGCGCGCGTACTCGGCCGGGTTCGCCCTGTCTTCCTCGCGCCAGGCGCTGTTTTCCGTCTCCTGGCCCTCGCGTCGCGCCGCCAGCACCATGCCCTGCCAGCCGTCCTCCGCGCCGCCGGCCCAGCTCGCGCCGAGCAGACGGCTGTTGTCGCGTCCGGCCCAGGCGCCGCGCAGGCCGAAGACCGAGTCATCCGTGCCGCGCGCGAGCAGGTCCTGCGGGTCGCGGGTGCGGAAGGCGACGATGCCGGCCAGCGCGTCGCTGCCGTACAGGGTGGAGGCCGGGCCGCGCAGGAACTCGACCCGCTCGATCGCCTCGAGATCGACCAGGTCGCGTCCGGCGCTGGCGAACTGGCCGACCGCGAAGGCGTCGGGCAGCGGCACACCATCGATCTCGACCCGCACCCGGTTGCCGCCCAGGCCGCGGATTACGAAGCCCTGCCGGCCGAAGCGGTTGCTGTCGGCATCCACGCGCACGCCGGGCAGGTAGCGGGTGAGATCGCCGATGTCCTGGTCGAGCCGGCGTTCCATGTCCTGGCGCTCGATCACCGAGACGCTGGAGACGACCTGCACCAGGGGCTCGGGCACGCGGCTGGCGACCACCACGACGGTGTCGAGTTCGGTCGCGGCGCCCTGGGCTGACATCGACGCCGGTTCCTGCGCGGCGGCCGGCGTCAGCGCGGCGAGCAAGGCAAGTGAAATCGGAATGGGGGCATGGCGGAGCATGGGGCAGGCGTCCTTGTTCGGTGGTCTTCGGATTCGAATCACTGGACGCGAGCCTAGGCGGCACGCGCTTGACTTCGATTGACCCTGATCAGGTCAGCGGGACGCCGTCGCCCGGAATCGCGGCGCGGCTTGACCCACGTCAGTTATGCGGCGCCCTGGCCGGCGCAGTCTTGCCCCGAAGCCCGCCGCGCGGGCCATCTCCTGTCCCAGACGCCAAGAGGGGTAACGCCATGAAACGCAGCACCATGTTCGCCGCCGCACTGCTGGGAGCGTTCTCGCTCTCGGCCTGCGCCGACGATCTCGTCAACGAACGCGTGCCGAAGCAGGGCCTGGACGTCGGCAAGGCCGCCTACCTCGCCAACTGCGCGGCCTGCCACCAGCCCGACGGCAAGGGCCTGCCCGGCGCCTTCCCGCCGCTGGCCAAGTCCGACTGGCTCAAGGACCGCCCGGCCGGCGAGGTGATCGCCTCGGTGCTCAAGGGCATCAGCGGCGAGATGACGGTCAACGGCGTGACCTACAACAACGTCATGCCGGCCATGAGCCACCTCAGCGACGCCGACGTGGCCTCGATCCTGAGCTACGTGTTCGCCTCCTGGGACAACGCCGGCAGCGAAGTCACCGCGGCGCAGGTCGCCGAGCAGCGCAAGGCGCTGGCGGTGTCGAGCGATCCGGCCCAGGGCCAGAGCCATCCGGGCACCTCGCAGGCGCAGGCCGCCTACGAGGGCGCGCCGACCACGATGAAGGGCGAGGACGTCAAGCAGGTGCGCACCCCCGGCGCGCCCGACATGAGCGAGACCGAGTTCGCCCAGGCCTCGGAGATCTTCTTCCAGCGCTGCGCCGGCTGCCACGGCGTGCTGCGCAAGGGGGCCACCGGCAAGCCGCTCACCCCCGACCTGACCCAGGCCAAGGGCTACGACTACCTCAAGGCCCTGATCACCTTCGGCTCGCCCGGCGGCATGCCCAACTTCGGCACCGGCGGCGAGCTCAGCGCCGAGCAGGTCGACCTGATGGCGCGCTTCCTCCAGCACACCCCACCGAACCCGCCGGAGTGGGGCATGAAGGAGATGCGCGAATCCTGGACCGTCTTCGTGCCGATGGCGCAGCGGCCGACGAGGAAGATGAACGACTACAACCTCGACAACATCTTCTCGGTCACCCTGCGCGACTCCGGCGAGATCGCCCTGATCGACGGCGACAGCAAGAAGATCATCAGCATCCTCAAGACCGGCTACGCGGTGCACATCTCGCGCGTCTCGCATTCGGGGCGCTACATCTACACCATCGGCCGCGACGGCAAGATCGACCTGATCGACCTGTGGATGGAGAAGCCCGAGCGCGTCGCGGAGATCAAGATCGGCCTGGAAGCGCGCTCGGTCGAGACCTCCAAGTACAAGGGCTATGAGGACAAGCTCGCGATCGCCTGTGCCTACTGGCCGCCGCAGTACGTGATCATGGACGGCCCGACGCTGGAGCCGATCAAGATCGTCTCGACCCGCGGCATGACGGTCGACACCCAGGAGTTCCATCCCGAGCCGCGCGTGGCGGCGATCGTGGCCAGCCACAAGCACCCCGAGTTCATCGTCAACGTGAAGGAGACCGGCCGCATCCTGCTGGTCGACTACAGCAACGTCGATGCGCTCAAGGTCACCACGCTCGACGCCGCCCGCTTCCTGCACGACGGCGGCTGGGACATGAGCAAGCGCTACTTCCTCACCGCCGCCAACCAGAGCGACAGGATCGCGGTGGTCGACTCGCAGGACCAGAAGATGGTCGGCCTGATCGACGTCGACAAGATCCCGCACCCGGGCCGCGGCGCCAACTTCGTGCATCCCACCTTCGGGCCGGTCTGGACCACCTCGGCCCTGGGCAACGCCAAGATCACCCTGATCGGCACCGATCCCGAGAAGCACCCCGACCACGCCTGGAAGGTGGTGCAGGTGCTCGAAGGCCAGGGCGGCGGCTCGCTCTTCGTCAAGACCCACCCGAACTCGCACAACCTGTGGGTCGACACCCCGCTCAATCCGGATGCCAAGGTCAGCCAGAGCATCGCGGTGTTCGACACCCGCAACCTCGACCAGGGTTTCGAAGTGCTGCCGATCGCCGAGTGGGCCAACCTGGGCGAAGGCCCCAAGCGCGTGGTGCAGCCGGAGTACAACAAGGCCGGCGACGAGGTCTGGTTCTCGGTCTGGAACGGCAAGGACCAGCGCTCGGCCATCGTGGTGGTGGACGACCGCACCCGCAAGCTCAAGGCGGTGCTGGACGATGCGCGCCTGATCACCCCGACCGGCAAGTTCAACGTGCACAACACGGTGAACGACGTCTACTGAGCCGGGCGTTCGACCCCGCAGCAGCGCGAAGCCCCGCCCCGTGCGGGGCTTCGCCTTTCTGCGCGCCGTGGACCGGCCGGCGGCGTGAGGCTCAGCGCCCGGCTTCGACCTCCAGCACCTGCAGCAGCGCGTCCGGCAGCCGCATCCTTCCCAGCCAGCCGCGCTGGGTGCCGGTCAGCACGCGCAGCATCTGCCCGCGTCCGGGCGGCAGGCGTCCGAGCGGGAGGAAGCTGAGGTCGCGCCGGCGCGCGATGCGGTCGTGCCCGGACTGGAACAGGGGCGTGAGCCAGCGGCTCCAGAACTGGTAGATGCGCACGTGCGCGCGGCGCTCGCGCTCGTAGCGCAGCAGGGCCGCGGGCACGGCCTCCTCGCTGCGCAGGGCATCGCGCAGCGCCAGGGCATCGAGCAGGGCCATGTTCACGCCCTGCCCCAGCTGCGGGCTCATCGCGTGCGCGGCATCGCCGAGCAGGGCGATACGGCCGTGGGTCCAGCGCGAGAGGACGGCGTCGCGGTAGCTGGCGCGGGCCAGCTGCGTCGGCTGCGCGATGCCGGCCAGCCAGGGCGCGAGCGCCGGCCACAGCGCTTCGACCTCGCTGCGCCAGGCCGGCAGGCCGCGCTGCGCCCACTGATCGAACTCACTGCGCGGCAGGCTCCAGAAGAAACTCAGCCGCGGCTCGGGAACGCCCGGGCGCGTGCCGACCGGCAGCATGCCGATCATCTGCCGCGCGGCGCGGTAGCGCTGGCGCAGCTCGTCCGGCCAGGGCCAGTCGCCCTGCGGCAGCAAACACCAGAGCGCGCCCCAGGGATAGGGCGCATCGAGCCGCGGCGGCCCGACCGACGCACGCAGGATCGACGCGCTGCCGTCGGCGACCAGACAGAGATCGAAGGGGCCATGGCGACCGCCGCCGGCATCGCGAATCCAGCGCCCCTCGTCCTCGACCGCCTCGATGCGCAGGCCGCAGCGCGTCTGCGCGGCGTCCGGCCAGGCTTGACGCAGGATCTCGAA
The DNA here is from genome assembly GCA_024710865.1 of Lysobacteraceae bacterium. GTDB lineage: Bacteria > Pseudomonadota > Gammaproteobacteria > Xanthomonadales > Xanthomonadaceae > JANJTY01. The sequence goes on from JANJTY010000311.1 coordinate 7,311, forward strand.
CAGCGCGCCGCGTTGCAGGCCCAGGCCGAACAGGCGCCGATCGAGCTGGGCGTAGCGCATGTCCATCACGGCGCGGCCGGCCGCGTTCTCGCCGAAAAGGCGGCGCACGACCTGGCCATGGCGCAGGGCCGCGTCGAGCAGGCCCAGCTCCCACAGCGCCATCAGCCCGACCGGCTGCAGCAGGAAGCCGGCGCCGACCGGACCCGGCTGCGGCGCCTGCTCGAAGACAGTCAGTCGATGGCCGTCGCGCGACAGCGCCACGGCCGCCGCCTGCCCGGCACTGCCGTAGCCGACGATGGCGATGTCGAGCGGACGCATCGCCGCAGGGTGCGGGAGAGCGCCGCGCCGGCGCAAGCGGCTCGGCCGCCGGTCTCACCCACCGGCGTCGGCGAGTCCCGAACCTGCGGCTTGATTCGCGCGCCCCCGGCTCAGGCGCCGCAGCGTCCGGCCAGGCGCAGACGAAGTCCGGATTTCTCCGGCGGCTCCAGTCCGATGAAGGAGTCCACTCGCTGCCAGGCCGCGCAGGCCGCCGCGCCGTGGCCTGCGGCGTCCGCCGCCTCCGCCAGGAGGATCAGGCTGCCGATGTCCTGGCGCAGGTCGGCGTTCTGCCGCGCCAGCGCCAGGGCACGCGGCGCCTGCTCGATGGCCACGAAGAACTCCGCCGCGTGCTGGGCGAAGGCGGACGGATGGCGCGCCAGCCACTGCTCATAGACGTCCAGCGCGGACTGCTGCAGCTCGGCGGCACGCTGGGTCTCGCCCTCCGATCGCTCCAGCTCGGCCAGGGCAGCCATGAACTCGGGATTCCCGGTCTGTGCGATCACCTGCAGGTACAGCTCCCGCGCCCGGGCGGCGTTGCCCAGCAAGGCCTCGGTCTCCGCCAGGTGCTCGGCGGCGAGCGCGTACTCGGGCAGGCGCGCGTGCGCCGCCGCGAAGAAGCGTCGGGCGTCCGCGATGTGTCCGAAGCGCAAAAGGGCGATGCCCTGCTGCACGTGCAGCCAGGCCAGCGGCATGGGATCGACATCGCGATAGAGCGACTGGGCGAAGCGGAACTGACGCGAGGCGGCGGACAGATCGCCGCGCAGCACCAGCAGGTTGCCGCGCAGGACCAGTCGGTAGAAATCGCCGCTCAGCTCGGAGGCGCGCGCCAGCTCCTCACCCAGCTGTTCGTAGCGGCCGAGGGCCAGATCGAGCTGCAGGCGCAGGTCGGTGCTCGTTGCCGTCCGCGGCTCGAGGTGATCGAGTGCATCGAGGTCGGCCTGCGCAGCGGCGAAGTCGTGCAGGCCCAGCTGGATCGCTGCGCGCAGCGCCAGGGCCCGGGACGACGGACCGGCTGCAACGGCGCGCTCGGCCCAGCGCAGGGCCCGCTCCGCATCCTCCAGGCGGCCGCGGATGCGGTAGCGGTGGTAGAGCGACGCCGCGAGGTCCGCCGCGCGGCTGGCGTCACCATCGGGGTCCTTCGACGCCAAGGCCTGCAGCGTGTCGATCCGCGCGTCCAGGTTGCCGAGGTAGAGGTTGCCCGAAGTGGTCCGGTAGTCCTGTGGCGAGACCGGCCACGCCAAGGCGGATTCGCTCGCGGCATTCGTCACCACGGGCGCGGTCTCGGGCGCTGGCGCGCGGGAGGCGCAGCCGGCCAGGGCCGCCAGACCGATCGCGATCAGCATGAGTGGAGTGCTTCGGACAGGGGGCATGGTTCGCTCCTCGCGTGCACGCAGTGCCCGTCGCCGCCCGCCGGCAGGCAACCCGGCGGGCGTTGACGGGACCGGTTCAGTCCGGCATGGCCAGGAAGGGGAACTCGGTCAGGAACGCGCGATCGTTGGCATCGACGCCATCGCCCACGCCCGGGCCGACCACCGCCCCAAGGGTGTCGTCCATCACGTCGCGCGCCAGGGTGCGGCC
>JANJTY010000319.1 GCA_024710865.1 Lysobacteraceae bacterium
CGAGCCGGCGCCGGCTTCGGTCAGGCAGAACGCGGCGATCAGTTCGCCCGACGCGAGCCGCGGCAGGTAGCGCGCGCGTTGCTCGTCGGTGCCCCACAGCAACAGGCCCTTCATGCCGATCGACGAATGCGCGCCGACGGTCAGCGACACCGAGCTGTCGTGGCGGCTGGTCTGCGACAGCACGCGCGCGTAGCCGGCGTTCGACAGGCCGAGGCCGCCGTGTTCCTCGGGGATGATCAGCCCGAACAGGCCCATGTCGCGCAGGCCCTGGATGAAGGCCTCGGGCTGCTCGCCGTGCTCGTCCCACTGCTTCAGGTCCGCCCGGTGCGCAGCCAGGAAATCGTCGATCGAGTCCAGCATCATCCCCAGCATCTCGCGGTCGCGCTCGCGCATGGCCGGGTAGGGGAACAGGTTCTCCTCCAGGATGTCGCCGAAGAACAGCTGCTTGGCCGCGCTGCGTTCGCGCAGCAGGGTGGACGCGGGCGACTCGGACATGGCGCGGCTCCGGCGGGGGATGGCCGCATTCTGGCACTTCGCGCCGCGGAATCGGTGGGGCGCGCACGCGCATGGCGGGTGGTTCGATCCGGCGTCTCGATCGGCCGCACGCGGCCGCCTCGACCCACGGCCTCACCACGAACGGGGACATGGCGGCGGATGTGCAACCGTTCGTGGTGAGGAGCGGCCGAGGCGATCGCGAAGCGATCGAGCGAGGACGCGTCTCGAACCACCGGGGGCCGCCGCCTCAGCGCTCCGAGTGCCCCGATTCGAAGTAGTCGCGGCGCTGGAACAGGCCGGGCTTGACCAGGTCGACGAAGGCGCGCGCCTGCGGCGAGAGGTACTTGCCCTTGCGGATCACCACGCCGTAGCTGCGCGGCGGGAAGAAGTCCCTCAGGCTGCGCACCGCCAGCTGCGACTTGTCGGCCTCGGTCAGGCAGATGCCGGTGACGATGGAGATGCCCAGCCCCATCGCGACGTATTGCTTGATCACCTCCCAGCCGCCGACCTCCAGCGCGACCTGGTAGGGCACCTTGCGCTGCTGGAACACCAGATCGACCAGGCGGTAGGTGGTCAGGCGCCGCGGCGGCAGGATCAGGCCGAAGGGCGAGAGGTCCTCCAGGCGGATCTCGGGCTTGTCCGCCAGCGGGTGGCCCAGCGGCGTGATCAGCATGGGATCGAAGCTGTACACCGGGGCGTAGTCGATGTCGTTGGGCACGTCCAGCATGGAGCCCACCGCGAGGTCGACCGCATCCGAGCGGACCTGGGCCAGGCCGTCCTTGCCGGTCACGTTGTGCAGCTTGAGCTGGACCTCGGGGTGCTGCTCGCGGAAGGCCTGCACCAGCGGCGGCAGCAGGTAGAGGATGGTCGAGCTGCCGGCCGCGATGTCCAGCACGCCGGCATCCAGGCCGCGCAGGCGGGCGCGAAACTCGGCATCGAGACCATCGATGCCTTCAACCAGCGGCCGCGCCAGCTCGTACAGGGTCTGGCCCTCGCGCGAGAGGGAGAGGCGGCGGCCCAGGCGCTCGAACAGGTCCGCGCCCATCTCGGCCTCCAGGGCCTTGAGCTGGAGGGTGACCGCTGGCTGTGAGAGGAACAGGGCCTCGGCGGCGCGCGAGACCGAGCCCAGGCGTGCGACCTGGCAGAACGCCCGCAACTGCTTGAAACGACTACCTTTGTAGTAGAAGCGCTGAGTCTTGATCATTGTGCGCCGCAGCACAGTATTAACAAGCCTTATATTTCGTATTGAAACATTTGCGTTGTCAAAGGCTTTCTGCGCGCCTACGGTGCAAGTCCACCCACGATGGTGCAGTGCACAGGACATGACCATGGCGGCAGGCGACAGCGGCATCGCACCCGGCGGCATCCAGCTCCGTGGCGCGCTCAAGCCCGGCTACGGCGACATCCTCACGCCCGCCGCGCTGGACTTCCTCGGCGAACTGCAGCACCGCTTCGGCCCGACCCGCGACCGCCTGCTGGCCGAGCGCAAGCACCGCCAGGCCCGCTACGATGCCGGCGAGCTGCCGGACTTCCGCGCCGACACCCGCGCCATCCGCGAGGGCGACTGGAGCGTGGCCGAGGTGCCCGAGGCGCTGCGTGACCGCCGCGTCGAGATCACCGGGCCGGTCGATCGCAAGATGATCGTGAACGCGCTCAACTCCGGCGCGCGCGTGTTCATGGCCGACTTCGAGGACTCGACCAGCCCGACCTGGGACAACCTGCTCCAGGGCCAGATGAACCTGCGCGACGCGGTGCGGCGCCAGATCGATTTCACCGCCGAGAACGGCAAGCACTACGCGCTCAAGGCCGAGGGCCTGGCCACCCTGATGGTGCGGCCGCGCGGCTGGCACCTGCCCGAGAAGCACCTTCGCTTCGACGATGTGCCGATGTCCGGCAGCCTGTTCGACTTCGGACTGTTCGCCTTCCACAACGCCGAGCGCCTGCACGCCGAAGGCCGCGGTCCGTTCTTCTATCTGCCCAAGCTGGAGGCCTGCGAGGAGGCCGCGCTGTGGGACGAGGTGATGGCCTTCGCCGAGGTGCGCCTCGGCCTGCCGATCGGCTGCATGAAGGCCACGGTGCTGATCGAGACCCTGCCGGCCGTGTTCCAGATGCACGAGATCCTGCACGCCCTGCGCGGCCGCATCGTCGGCCTCAACTGCGGGCGCTGGGACTACATCTTTTCCTGCATCAAGACCTTCCGTCGCCACGCCGACCGCGTCCTGCCCGAGCGCGGCCAGGTCGGCATGACCGTGCCCTTCCTCAAGGCCTATTCCGAACTGCTGATCCAGACCTGCCACCGCCGCGGCGCGCACGCGATGGGCGGCATGGCGGCGCAGATCCCGATCAACGACGATCCGGTCGCGAACGAGGAAGCCCTGGCGCGGGTGCAGGCGGACAAGCTGCGCGAGGCCCTGGCCGGGCACGACGGTACCTGGGTCGCGCACCCAGGCCTGATCCCGGTGGCGCGCGCGGTGTTCGACGAGCACATGCCGGGCCCGAACCAGCTGGCGCGCCGGCGCGAGGACGTGATCGTTGAGCGCAACACCCTCATCGCACCGCCTGCCGGCACGATCAGCCGCGCCGGCTTCCTCGCCAACATCGATGTTTGCGTGCGCTACACCGCGGCCTGGCTCGATGGCCTCGGCTGCGTGCCGATCCACCACCTGATGGAAGACGCCGCCACCGCCGAGATCAGCCGCGCCCAGCTCTGGCAGTGGCTGCACGTCGGTGGCCAGGCGCTCGATGACGGCACGCCGATCGACTTCACCCTGTTCGACGCCGCCCTGGCCGGCGTGGCCGAGCGCCTGCCGAAACAGGGCTTGCCGGGCCAGTCGCGCATCGCCGAGGCCGCGGCCCTGCTGAGCGAACTCACCCATGCACAGGAACTCGCTGAGTTCCTCACCCTGCCGGCCTATGAACTCCTTGCCTGAGCATCAGATTCAAGCCCCTCTCCCACCGGGGCCGAAAGACACGCTTGCGAGCCACTGGCTCGCGTGGCTTTCGGCGCCATCACGCAAGTGATGGCCGGGTTGCGGGTTGGGGTGAGGGGCAGGCCGGAGCGCATGCCCTGAACCCGCGACAACCCCATCAACCCTTCCGATTGCATCGCATTCCCAAGCAGCTGCTCCGTTCACCCCTCACCCCCACCCCTCTCCCGGTGGGAGAGGGGAGCAAAGCTTGACCCTCCTCCGCCGGAGGAGGGAAAGGGAGCAAGGCCCTCTCCCCACCCGAGAGGGGCGCAACCGCAGCAACCACCACCAAAGGTAAAGCCATGAAGACTTCGCTTCCCACCGCCGAACAGATCAAGCTGGACTGGGCCAACAACCCGCGCTGGAAGGGCGTGACCCGCACCTACTCGGCCGAGGAAGTGGTGCGTCTTCGTGGCACGGTACCGATCGACCATTCCATCGCCCGGCTTGGCGCCGAGAAGCTGTGGAAGTACCTCGGCACCGAGGACTTCGTGAATGCGCTCGGCGCGCTCACCGGCAACCAGGCCATGCAGCAGGTCAAGGCCGGGCTCAAGGCCATCTACCTCTCCGGCTGGCAGGTCGCGGCCGATGCCAACCTGGCGGGCGAGATGTACCCCGACCAGTCGCTCTACCCGGCCAACTCGGTGCCGCAGGTGGTCAAGCGCATCAACAACACCCTGCTGCGCGCCGACCAGATCCAGTGCGCCGAGGGCAAGAACGAGGTCGACTTCCTGCAGCCGATCGTGGCCGACGCCGAGGCCGGCTTCGGCGGCGTGCTGAACGCCTTCGAGCTGATGAAGGCCATGATCGAGGCCGGCGCCGCGGGCGTGCACTTCGAGGACCAGCTGGCTTCGGTGAAGAAGTGCGGCCACATGGGCGGCAAGGTGCTGGTGCCCACGCAGGAGGCCATCCAGAAGCTGATGGCGGCGCGCCTGGCGGCCGACACCATGGGCGTGCCGACCCTGATCGTGGCCCGCACCGACGCCGAGGCCGCCGACCTGCTCACCTCCGACATCGATCCCAACGACAAGCCCTTCTGCACCGGCGAGCGCACCGTCGAGGGCTTCTACAAGACCCGCCCCGGCGCCGAGCAGGCGATCTCGCGCGGCCTGGCCTATGCGCCCTACGCCGATCTGGTCTGGTGCGAGACCGGCAAGCCCGACCTCGCCTTCGCCCGCCGCTTCGCCGAGGCCATCCATGCGAAGTTTCCCGGCAAGCTGCTGGCATACAACTGCTCGCCGTCCTTCAACTGGAAGAAGAACCTCGACGACGCGACGATTGCCAAGTTCCAGAAGGAGCTGGCCGCGATGGGCTACAAGTTCCAGTTCATCACCCTGGCCGGCTTCCACTCGCTCAACTACTCGATGTTCAACCTGGCCTACGGCTATGCCCGCCGCCAGATGAGCGCCTTCGTCGAGCTGCAGGAGGCCGAGTTCGCCGCCGCCGAGCGCGGCTTCACCGCGGTCAAGCACCAGCGCGAGGTCGGCACCGGCTACTTCGACCAGGTCACCCAGACCATCCAGGGCGGGCAATCCTCGACCACCGCGCTGAAGGGTTCGACCGAGGAGGAGCAGTTCCACGACAGCCGATCGGCTGCGGCGTAGGCTTCACGCCGGCGCCTGCCAGAACCAACGCTCGTCGTCCCCGCGAAGGCG
>JANJTY010000330.1 GCA_024710865.1 Lysobacteraceae bacterium
GGTTTGGAGCGGCCAGCCCACCGAAGCGGCAATCCAGGCGGCGCTGCAGCCGATGGTCGGCCTGGCCTTCGGTGCGTCGCTGATGTCGATCTTCGCCCGCCTGGGCGGAGGCATCTTCACCACGGGCGCCGACGTTGGCGCGGCCCTGGTCGGCAAGGTCGAAGCCGGCATTCCCGAGGACGACCCGCGCAACCCGGCGGTGATCGCCGACAACGTGGGTGACAACGTCGGTGACTGCGCGGGCATGGCCGCCGACCTGTTCGAAACCTATGCGGTGACGGTGATCGCGGCGATGCTGATCGCCGGCATCTCCTTCGCCACCTACGGCTGGGCCGGCGTGGTCTATCCGCTGGTGCTGGGCGCGGTATCCATCGTCGCTTCGGTCATCGGCACCTTCTTCGTCAAGGCGCGCGAAGGCGGCAAGATCATGAACGCGCTGTATCGCGGCCTCGCCGTATCCGGCGTGCTGGCGGCCATCGCGTTCTTCTTCGTCACCAAGTCGATGTTCGCGGCCGAACTGCTGATGCCGCTGTTCGGCTGCGCGCTCATCGGCCTGGTCCTGACCGCGGCGATGGTGGTGATCACCGAGTACTACACCGCCACCGAATACGCTCCGGTGCAGCAGGTCGCGAAAGCCTCGGAGACCGGCCACGCCACCAACATCATCGCCGGCCTGGCAGTGTCGATGAAGTCGACCGCGCTGCCGGTGATCGCGGTCGCCATCGCCATCCTCGCCAGCTTCTGGATCGGCGGCCTGTACGGCGTGGCGGTGGCTGCCACCGCGATGCTGTCGATGGCGGGCATGGTGGTCGCGCTGGATGCCTACGGACCGATCACCGACAACGCCGGCGGCATCGCCGAGATGAGTGAACTGGGTCCGGACATCCGCAGGATCACCGATGCCCTGGATGCGGTCGGCAACACCACCAAGGCGGTGACCAAGGGTTACGCGATCGGTTCGGCCGCACTGGCCGCGCTGGTGCTGTTCGCCGACTACGCGCACAAGCTGGAAGAGAAGTACGCCGGCACCGACACCGTGGTGGACTTCGCCATCAACCGCCCCGACGTGCTGATCGGCCTGCTGATCGGCGGCCTGATTCCCTACCTGTTCGGCGCCTTCGCCATGCAGGCCGTGGGCCGCGCCGCCGGCAGCGTCGTGGTCGAGGTGCGCCGCCAGTTCCGCGAGATCCCCGGCATCATGGAAGGCACCGGCAAGCCGCAGTACGACAAGGCCGTCGACCTGCTGACCAAGTCCGCCATCCGCGAGATGATCCTGCCCTCGCTGCTGCCGCTGCTGCTGCCGGTCCTGGTCGGCCTGATCCTCGGTCCGGCCGCGCTCGGCGGCCTGCTGATGGGCACCATCGTCACCGGCCTGTTCGTCGCCATCTCCATGTGCACCGGCGGCGGCGCCTGGGACAACGCCAAGAAGTACATCGAGGAAGGCCACCACGGCGGCAAGGGTTCGGAAGCGCACAAGGCCGCCGTCACCGGCGACACCGTGGGCGACCCCTACAAGGACACCGCCGGCCCGGCGATCAACCCGCTGATCAAGGTCACCAACATCGTGGCCCTGCTGCTGGTGCCGCTGCTGTAAGGGCCGTTGTCAGGCGCCGGTTGTCGGGCGCCAGTTGCTTGCACGAAGCCCCGGTTCGCCGGGGCTTCGTCGTTGTTGGACCCGTCATTTCCCGCGCGGCGGTCATGCCCACCGCAGGGGGATATCCAACCCCTTCGGCTCCGCACTATGCTTCGCGGCACCGGCCGCAGTCTGGAGCCGGCATACACTGGGGGGATTCCTGATGAACACTGCATCGGGCGGGCGCAGCGCCTGCCGCGATCTGCTGCCTCGCGCCGCGGCGGCGCTCATCGCCGCAGCGGGCATCGTTGCCGCCGGAGCCAGCGAACGCCCGACGCTGCGCCCCCCCGAGGGGCGGACGGGCGTACTCGCCGACCTGCCGGGCATGGTCGAGGGCCGCACGCACGGCCTGGAAGCCGTTTCCGGCCACGAGCCACATCCGGCCAAGGCCGGCAGCGCGAGCAACTGGTCCGCATTCGGCGGCATCGCCGATGCCTGCAACGGCCAGGTCCACGCCGCCGTTTCCACGCCCGGCGGCGAGCTGATCGTGGGTGGCGATTTCACCGTCTGCGGCGACGTCGCGGCGCGTCATGTCGCGCGCTGGGACGGCACCAGCTGGAGCAGCCTGGGCAGCGGCGAGGCGAACGGCGTCGACGACGAGGTACGTGCGATCGCAGTCGACTCCGGCGGAATCTACGTGGCGGGCTACTTCACGTCGGCCGGCGGGACGCCGGCCAATCATGTCGCCTTCTGGAACGGCAGCAGCTGGAGCAGCCTCGGCAGCGGGGCGCAGAACGGCGTGGACCGCGCCGTCTTCGCCCTGGCCGTACTTGGCAGCGACCTCTACGTCGGCGGCTTCTTCGACGAGGCGGGCGGCGCTGCGGCCAGCCGCATCGCACGCTGGAACGGCAACGCCTGGAGTCCGCTGGTCAGCGGCGGCCAGAACGGCGTCGAGAACACGGTCGAGGCGCTCGCGGTAATTGGCAGCGACCTCTACGTCGGCGGCGCCTTCGGCGTGGCAGGCAACAGCACGATGAACGGCATTGCGCGCTGGGACGGCAGCAACTGGCACGCCCTGCAGCAGAACGGCGAGACCGGCCTGCAGGGCGTGGTCTTCGATCTGGCGGTGATGGGATCCGATCTCTTCGTCGCCGGGACCATCACCACGGCTGGCGGCGCGTCGCGGCGCAACATCGCGCGCTGGGACGGCAGCAGCTGGCACTCACTGGGCAGCGGCGGCCCCGTCGGCGTCAACAGCTGGGTGGACGCACTGGCCGTCCTGGGTGGCGACCTCTACCTGGCCGGCAACTTCTCCGAGGCCGGCGCCATCGAGGCCCGGCGCATCGCGCGCTGGGACGGGGCCGCCTTCAGTGCGCTGGGCTCGGGCATCCAGGACGGCAACGTCAACGTGCTGGCGGCCAGCGGCGGCGACCTGTTCGTCGGCGGCAACTTCAGCCGCGCGGGCGGCGTGCCCGCGAACCGACTGGCGCGCTGGACCGGCGGCGAATGGACCAACATCGGCGGCGGCTCCGGCAACGGAATCGCGGGTCCCGTGCATGCCATTGCCACCCTCGGCGGCCAGGTGTTCGCTGGCGGGCGTTTCCAGAGCGCCGGGCAAACGCCCGCCAGCAACATCGCGCGCTGGGACGGCGAGTCCTGGAGCCCGCTGGGCGCTGGGCTGGATGGAACGGTTCGCGCCCTGCTGGCGGTTGGCACCGACCTTTACGCCGGTGGCGACTTCGACAACGCGGACGGCGCACCGGCCTCGCGCATCGCGCGCTGGGACGGCGTCAGCTGGCATCCGCTGGGCAGCGGCATGGACGGCTCCGTGCACGCCCTCGCCGCCTATGCCGGGGACGTGATCGCCGCTGGCCGGTTCACCGCGGCGGGCGGCGGCAGCGCCAACCGCATCGCGCGCTGGAACGGCAGCACCTGGGCGAACTTCGACACCAGCGGCAACAACGGCGCCTCCGGCACCGTCAACGCCCTCGCGGTAATGGACGGCAGCCTCTATGCGGCGGGCGACTTCTCGCTGATGGACAACGTCGAAGTCAACCGCGTCGCGCGCTTCGACGGCGACGGCTGGCAGGCCATGGCCGACGTGCTGATCCCGGGCGTCAGCAGCACCGCCACCTCGCTCGCTGCACTGAACGGCAGCCTGTACGTCGGCGGCTTCTTCACCACCGCGGGCAACGCCGACGCGCACTACGTGGCGCGCTGGGACGGCAGCCAGTGGAACAGCCTCGGAACGGGCGACGCCAACGGCGTTGCACGGCCAGTGCAGGCGCTGGCGACGGCGGGCAGCAGGGTTCTTGTGGGGGGCCTCTTCACCGCGGCCGGCAACACGCCGGCGAACCGCATCGCCAGCTGGAACGGCAGCACCTGGCGCGCGCTCGATACCGGCGTCGACGCCGAAGTGACCGCCATACACGTCGACGGCGACCGGGTGTGGGTCGGCGGCAGTTTCGGCCAGGCCGGAGGTCAGCTGTCGGCTTCGATCGCCAGCTGGACCACGCAGGAACTGTTCGCCAACGGGTTCGAAAGCAACTGAGCCGGGTCTTCAGCGCGGCCGGGGCGCAGGCTCCCGGTCGCGCTCCAGCGTCCCGAACAGCCGATCGAAAATCGGGTAGCTGATGTTGAAGTTGATCCGCGCCATGCGGGCGGGATCGTGGTGCAGCTCGTGCAGCCAGCGCAGGCGGCGGATCAGGCCGCGGCGCGCGAGCCAGGCGTCGGGCGGCAGGTGGTAGGCGTAGTGCAGCACCTCGTAATTGAGGTAATAGGCCAGGCCGGTGGCGATGAACAGCCAGGCGACGTTGGCCGAGACGGCCCAGTCCAGCAGCCACCACACCGGCAGGCCGAAGCCGCCGAAGAAGAAGATCACCAGCGGCGGCGGGAACAGCACCGCGCGCAGGTCGACCGGCTGGCCGAAGGCCATGTGCTGGTGGGTGAAGAAGCGGTGGTGCTGGCCGGCGTGGCGCTTGTAGATCAGGCCAAGGCCGGGGAACGGCCGGTGCATCGGGAAACGGTGCCCGAGGTACTCGGCCAGGTTGGCGTAGAGGAAGGCCAGGGGAACGGTCAGCCATTCGAGCGGACGCACCGCATCGAGCTGCCACAGGCACGCGACCAGCGCCGCGCTGCCGCCGCCGAAGGTGAACAGCAGGTGCGCCCAGGGCCGGTAGCCGCGTGGGATTTCCTCCGCCCGGTAGCGCGCGCGGAAGGCCTCGACGCGTTCGTCGGTCTGGCCGCTCATGGCGCCAGTGTACGGCGGACGCACCGCACTGGACGAGGCCGCGCGCCGGTCGCACCATCGCCGCCATGCGCAAGATCGTGCATGTGGACATGGACGCCTTCTACGCCTCGGTCGAGCAGCGCGACGATCCCGCCCTGCGCGGCCGGCCGGTGGTGGTGGCCTGGCGCGGACCGCGTTCGGTGGTCTGCGCCGCGAGCTACGAGGCGCGCCGCTTCGGGGTGCGTTCGGCCATGCCCGCGCTGCGCGCCGAACGCCTGTGTCCGGACGCGGTCTTCGTGCCGCCCGACTTCAGCCGCTACAAGGCGGTCTCCACCGCGGTGCGGGCGATCTTCGCGCGCCACACCGCGCGGATCGAGCCGCTTTCGCTCGACGAGGCCTACCTCGACGTGAGCGAGAACCTCGGCGGACTGCCCAGCGCCACCGCGGTGGCGAGGGCGATCCGCACCGCGATCCGCGAGGAGCTGCAGCTCACCGCCTCGGCCGGCGTGGCGCCGAACAAGTTCGTCGCCAAGATCGCCTCGGACTGGCGCAAGCCCGACGGCCTGACCGTGATCCGGCCCGAGCGCGTGCTGCGCTTCCTCGCGCCGCTGCCGGTGGGGCGCCTGCCCGGCGTCGGCGCGGTGATGGAGCGGCGCCTGCAGCGCCTCGGCCTGGTCCGCGTGGGCGACCTGCGCGCCGCCAGCACGGCCGAACTGCAGGCCCACTTCGGCCCCTGGGGCCTGCGCCTGCACCAGCTTGCCCTCGGGCAGGACGAGCGGCCGGTGGTGACCGAGCGGCCCTCGCTCTCGATCTCGTCGGAAGACACCTTCGCCGAGGACCTCCCGCTGGAGGCGCTGGCGGGCGAGATCCGGCGCCTCGCGGCGCGCACCTGGCTGGCGGCGCGACGCGACGGACGCAGCGCGCGCACCGTGGTGCTCAAGCTCAAGACCGCGGAGTTCCAGGTGCTGACCCGCAGCCTCAGCCCGCCGCAGCCGCCGGCCTCGGAGCAGGAGCTGGCCGAACTCGCCCTGTCCCTGCGCGAACGCGTCGAGCTGCCAGCCAGCACCCGCTACCGCCTGGTCGGCGTGGGCCTGGCGAATTTCCTGGACGAGGACGGCGTGCCGCAGTCGCTGCCGTTCCAGTAGAGTCGGCGCGGGAGGATGCGGCGATGTGCGGACGGTTCACCCAGATCGCGAGCTGGTCCGAGCTGCTGGCGTTTTCGCAGCCGCTCACCCTGCTTCTGCCCGAGTGTCCAGCCGAGCCCGAACCGCAGTACAACCTCGCACCCAGCCAGGCCGCCTGGACCATCGTCGCCTATCCCGGCGGTGGCGAGGTGCGGCACATGCGCTGGGGCCTGCTGCCGGTCTGGGCCAAGGATCCCAAGCTGGCCTATTCCACCTTCAACGCGCGGGTGGAAACGGCCTCGACCAAGCCCGCCTTCCGCGCCGCCTGGAAGGCACGCCGCTGCCTGCTGCCGGCCGGCGGTTACTACGAGTGGCGGCAGGAGGGCGCGATCAAGCAGCCCTACTACATCCATGCCGCGCGCGCGCCGATGCTGATGTTCGCCGGGCTGTGGGAACCGGCGCGCGAGGACCGGCCCGAGACCTTCAGCATCCTCACGCGCGAGGCCGAAGGCCCGGTGCGGGAGCTGCACGAGCGCATGCCGCTGATGCTTGAGCCGGTGTTCTTTCACGACTGGCTGCACGGTTCGCCGCAGCAGGCCGGCGCCATGGCGGTGGCCGCGAATGCACCGCAACTCGCCTTCCACCCCGTCTCGCGCGCGGTGGGCAATCCGCGCAGCCAGGGACCGGCGCTGATCAAGGCGGTGTAGCACAGTCTCCCTGCGCAGGACCGCAGCCCGGGTTGGCACCGTGCATCCGCGACCGGTATTCGTCAGCGACCGGCTTACTCGCCGAAGCGGCTGGCGAAGATCGGTCGCGTCACGTTCAGCTCGACCTCGAAGCCGCTGTCGAGCCTTTGCAGCACGCGCAGCACGAACTCGCCGCCGGCGTCGCGCAGTTCGCGTCCTGCGCCGAAGATCGAACCTGCGGTGTTGCTGTAGTCGGCGACCGGGTCGTTGCTGTCGACCACCCAGGCCGGCTGGCTTCGGCGCGTATCGACCTCGTGCACGATCACGGCGGTGGCCGGCAGGGCCGCGTCCTGCGGATCGTTGCGGTCGCGCGTCTCGATGCTGAGCCAGCGCTCGGCCGGCCAGTCGGGGTGACGCAGCTCGACCAGCTCGATGCCGTCGCCCGCGCCCGGCGCCTCGATACGGAAGCGGTAGCGCCCGTCGACCTCGACCCGCGCCAGCCGGGCCGGCTCGATCCAGCCCAGGCGCGCGCGCTGGTGCGCGCCGAGGCGCTTGGGCAGGCGGCCGAAGACGTGGTCGCGCACGGCATGGCCGATGGGGTCGCTCATCAGGTCCCAGGGGTTGTCGTAGGTCTGGTTGTCGCCATCGCTGGTGTTCGCGTGCGGCAGGCCGTAGGCGTGCCCCATCTCGTGCGCCAGCGCGGCCGGATCAAGGTAGGCGAAGGGCGGGTTCCAGGTCGCGGCCCAGCGCTGCGTGACGCCCTGCAGGGTGGCATGGATGCCGCCGCCCCAGGCGCAGCAGTCCAGCGCGGCGTTGAACAGCAGGTTGATGCCGGCGATACCGGCGCCACCGGCGAGGAAATCGACCTCGGCTGCCGCCGCGGCGGTGCAGTCGTTGAACAGGCGGTCGAGACGCGCATACTGGCCGGGCTGCACATAGTGGCTGCGCGCGTGCGGCAGCGCGACCCAACCGACCACCTGGTTGGCCGAGAAGTCGGTGCGTCCGCCCGACTGCTCCGCCCAGTAGTCGCCCATCCAGCCCTGTGCGCCGATCACGGCCTCGATGTGCGCGCGGCTGCGCGGCTCGGCCGCGACGTCGGCGAACTTGCACAGCAGGGTGACCCAGGGCCGGTCCACCCTGCCCGCCGACTTGGACCGCGCCGGCGCATCCAGCGCTGCGACCGCCGCCACCGCCTGGCCCGCGCCCGACTTCAGGCCGTCCAGTTGGACCCGCACGCGGCGACCATCCAGGTCGACGAGGTCGTCGGTGGCCGCGCGCAGGCTGTCGGCATCCAGCGCGAGCACGCTGTGCGATGCGAGCACCAGATCGGCCTGCAGCCGCTCGCCCTGCTGAACCTCGTCGCCCCAGCGCAGCACCAGTTCACCCTCGACGCCCGCCGCGGCTGCGCTGCCTGCCATCAACAGCATCGCCAGGTTCGCTCCGATCCGGTTCATGCGCCCTGCTCCCGTGCCGCTGCGCGGGAACGGGGTTGGACGGGATGTCCAACGCGCGTCGCGTTCCTGCGCTGGCGCGCAGTTCGGCGCAGGCGCGGCGGAACAGCGGCGGCATGCGTCGCAGAAGCGTCAAGGCGCTGCGGCAAGCAGCCAAAGCGCGAGCCCTGCGCGCGCGCGGGCTGCCGCAGGTCTCAGAATCGCCGTCGGTCCGGGCCGGTGCGGCGCGCGAGCGCGCCGCTGCACGCCTCGGATGCCGGCGCCGCAGCGTCGATCTGCGCGGGCCAGGGCCGGTTCTGTGACGCAGTAGCGCCAGTCCGCGGGTCCTGAACCGTCCGGCGCGGGCGAAGCGGCACCATGCCCGCTACGCAGCGTGATCGGTGCCTGCGCGAGGCGCGCGATCCGTGACGCAATGCACGCTGCGTGGGCCGAACGCGCGGAACTGAAATGTGTGACGCCGGACCTCGCCCGGCCCCGGATCGCGTGCGGAGCGCCTCCGCCATCGCCGCTGTTGCGGCTCCCACCCACGCCCCCTCGCAAGGGACGGCATCGCGCCGGCGGGCGGAATTGAGGCTTGCGCCTTCAGCCTAGCCCGATCCGGTTGCGGCCTTCGCCCTTGGCCCGATAAAGGGCCGCGTCGGCGCGACGAATCAGGTCGCGCTCGGGGTCCTTGGCGTTCGCATCGAAACAGGCCACGCCGAGGCTGATCGTGGCGCCCGATGCCTGCTGCTCGATCCCTGCGCGCAGTGCCTCGGCCAGCGCGGCCGCCGTTGCCAGGTCCACCTCCGGAACCAGCACGGCGAACTCCTCGCCGCCGTAGCGTGCGACCAGGGCCCGGGCCGGGGCGCCCTCGGTCAGCAACTCGGCCATGCGCACCAGCAGGGCATCGCCGGCAAGGTGCCCGTGGGTATCGTTGTAGCGCTTGAAATTGTCGACGTCGCACAGCAGCAGGCAGGGGCCGGTCCGGACCTGCCCGCCCGCAGCGGCGGCATCGGCCAGGGCCCGGTCGAAGCGGCGCCGGTTCGCCACGCCGGTCAGGCCATCGCGTTCGGCCAGCTCGCGCAGGCGGCGATTGGCCTGCTCCAGGTCCGTCGTGCGCTGCTCCACCAGCCGGTCCAGTTCGACATTGCGCAGCGCCAGCCGTCGCGCGCGACCGCGGTAGTGGCGGCTCAGCAGGGCCGCCAAGGCCAGGCTCAGCAGGGTGGCGAGCAGCACCTGCAGCGAACGCCGCTCGTGCCATCGCGGCTCGACCTCGAACAGCAGTGCTTCGCCCGCGATGGCTTCGCCGCGCCGGCGCCGCGCTTCGTACTCGAAGCGGTGACGGCCGGGCGCTGGGCTAGAAAGCTCGTAGCTGCCGCCCTCGCTCCATTCGCTCCAGTCCGTGGCATCGATGCGGTAGCGGAACTGGCTGGGTACACCCGCGCCGAAGTCCGGGTGTGCAAGGCGGATGCGCAGCGCGCCGGGACCGGGGCCCAGGCCGATCGGCGGTTCGAGCGCGAGCGTGAGCACCGGCTCGCCCTCGCGCACGTAACGCAGGGAGGCCACGCGCGGTGCGATCGGCGACGTCGGCGCCTCGCCCGCGGCACGGTCGCCCAGCAGCAGACGGTTGTTGGCACCCAGCAGGACCTGGCGACCCAGCGGCAGCAGCGGTCCCAGCGGGCCATCGCCCGGCCCTGCGGCGTAGACCGTGCGCCAGGCTCCGCCAGCGGAGCGGGCATAGGCGTGCGCATGTCCCAGAGCCCAGAGCGCTCCATCCGGCGCCACCTCCAGGGCCAGCGTCTCGCCCGGTGCGCGCAGCTCGTCGAGGCCGGGCATGGGCCAGGATTGAAGCACGCTGCCATCCCAGCGCCGGAAGCCGGACGCATCGGAGACCAGCACGGCATCACCGACTGCGCCAACCCAGCGCCGGGTGGGTGGCCGACTGCCGCCATCGCGCTCGATCCATGTCAGCGAGATCGCCACCTCGGTGCCGGTCTCCGGCACGGCCTGCGCCAGCGCCAGGCCCTGGCCGGAGAGCACGGCGATCAGGCGGCCGTCGTCCAGTTCGTGCATGGACTCGACCAAGGCCCCCGGCATGTCCTCGCGTGCGGCCAGTCGCCAGCCCTGCGCATCCTTTTCCAGCACGGCCAGGCCATGCTCGGTTCCAACCCAGACGCGATCGGACCGCAGCCGCGAACGCACCAACTGGCGGGGGTAGAGATCGTTCGGCCCGAGCGTGCGCAGGCCGCCGTCCGCATCGACCAGGCGCAGGGCGAAGGTCTCGGCCAGCAGCAAGCCGGCCTCGTCCGGCAGCAGCGCCCAGGCCTCCGACGACGTCCAGTCGAGGCGACGGAAACCGCCCTCGGCCAGACCCGCGCCGGCCTGCGCCGCGAAGACGCCGGCGCCGGTCATCACCCACAGCCTGCCGGCGTGCTCAACCACGCTGCGGATTCCCCCGCGCAGGCCGTCGGCCTCGCCGATCTGCAGCCAGGGCAGCGGATACTCCAGTCGCGCCAGTCCCTGCTCGTCCACCACCAGCAGGCCGCCGTCGAGGTCCCATTTGAGGTCGGAGACGAAGCCGCCGCCGAGCCGCCATTCACTCAGGCCAGGCGTGGCCGGATCGAACACGCGCAGGACGCCATCGTCGCCACCGAACACGACCCGGCCGTCGCGCGCATCGGTCGCCACCGTCAGGTGGTCGAGTTGGCTGCGCGGCAGCGAAGGCCGCAGGGGCCGGAAGCCGGTGGCGTCGAGCAGGCCCAGTCGCGGCGACACGTCGTGCAGCAGCAGGCGGCCGTCGGCCAGCGGCAGCAGGTTGTAGACCAGGTCGCGGGCGAAGCCGGGAACCGCCGCAATCGCCTCGAAGCGTCCGTCGACCAGTCGGCGCAGGCCGCCGCGATCGCCGCGGAGCTGCAGGATCAGATCCGGGCCGAGCTGGGCGATGGCCCCGAAGCGGCCGGGATGATGCCAACGCTGCTGCGGCCGC
>JANJTY010000432.1 GCA_024710865.1 Lysobacteraceae bacterium
GCAGCGCCGCGTGCGGCGCACGCTCTGGCCCGATGCGCTGCCCGATGCGCAGCGCCGCGCCCTGCGGCGCCGCTACGGTCTCGGCGGCGAGTCCACCCTCGCTGGCCTGGGCGGCTGAGGTCTGCATGTTCCAGCCCCTGACCCTCGCCATCGGCCTACGCTACACCCGCGCCAAGCGCCGCAACCATTTCATCTCCTTCATTTCGGCCGCCTCGATGCTGGGCATCGCGGTGGGGGTCACTGCGCTGATCACCACCCTGTCGGTGATGAACGGCTTCGGCGACGAGCTGCGCAGCCGCATCCTCGGCATGGTCGCGCACGCCACCATCAGCGGCGCGGGCGAACCGCTGCGCGACTGGCCGCAGGCGGTCGAACTCGCGCGCCAGGACGCGCGCGTGCTGGGCGCCGCGCCCTACGTCGAGAAGGAGGCCATGATCCAGGGCCTGCGCAACCAGGGCGCCCTGCTGCGCGGCGTCGATCCGACGCTGGAGCCCTCGGTCTCGGAGCTGGTCGACAAGATGGTGGCCGGCAGCCTCGCCGACCTCGTGCCCGGTGAGTTCAACATCGTGCTGGGCAAGGAACTGGCCTACTACCTCGGCGCGGGCCCGGGCGACTATGTCACCGTCTACGTGCCCGAGTTCCGCACCACCCCGGTCGGCGTGCTGCCCCAGCTCAAGCGCTTCCGCGTGGTGGGGATGTTCGAGGCCGGCATGCAGGATTACGACCTCGGCCTTGCCATCATCCACCTGCAGGACGGCCAGCGCCTGCTGCGCCTGGGCGAGGGCGTGACCGGGGTGCGCCTGCGCCTGACCGACCTGTTCCAGGCCTGGAACGTGGCCGCCGACCTGCGCGACCGCCTGCCGGGCTTCTACAGCGTGCGCGACTGGAGCAGCCAGCACGCCAACATGTTCCGCGCCATCCGCACCGAGAAGACGGTGATGTTCGTGATCCTCTCGCTCATCGTCGGCGTGGCGGCGTTCAATCTGGTGTCCTCGCTGGTCATGCTGGTGCAGGACAAGCAGGCCGACATCGCCATCCTGCGCACGCTCGGCATGAGCCCGGCCCAGGTCATGCGCGTGTTCATGGTGCAGGGCAGCCTCATCGGCGTGGTCGGCATCGCGCTGGGCCTGGTCGGCGGCGTCACGCTCACCCTCAACCTCGGCGTGGTGGTCGCCGCGATCGAGACCACCTTCGGCTTCGAAGTGATGCCGAAGGACATCTACTACATCACCGGCGTGCCGACTGCGCTGTACTGGAGCGAAGTCGCGATGATCGCCGGCGTGGCCCTGGTGCTGTGCCTGCTGGCCACGATCTATCCGGCCTGGCGCGCGGCGCGAACGGATCCGGCGGCGGCGTTGCGCTATGAATGACAACCGGGATTCGGGATTCGGGATTCGGGATTCGCAGCAGCCGGAAGCGGTGCTGCGCTGCGTGGGCTTGGGCAAGACCTACGAGGAGACCAAGGCGCTGCGGACGCCGGTGTTCGATGGGCTGGAGCTTGCGGTCGCGCGCGGGGAGAGCGTGGCGATCGTGGGGGCCTCGGGTGCGGGCAAGAGCACGTTGCTGCACATCCTGGGCGGGCTGGACCGGCCGACGGCGGGCGAGGTGTTCGTCGCGGGCGAGCGCATGTCGGCGCTGTCGGATACCGCACGTGGTCACCTGCGCAACCGCGCGCTGGGCTTCGTCTACCAGTTCCATCACCTGCTGCCCGAGTTCACCGCGCTCGAGAACGTGATGATGCCGCTGCTGATCCGCGGCGAGTCCGTGGCCGCGGCGCAGGCCAGGGCCGAAGGCCTGCTGCGCCGCGTCGGCCTGGGCCAGCGCCTGCTGCACAAGCCGGGCGAGCTGTCCGGCGGCGAGCGCCAGCGCACCGCGGTGGCGCGCGCCCTGGTCAACGAACCGGCCTGCGTGCTGGGCGATGAGCCCACCGGCAATCTCGACGAGCAGACCGCCGCGGGCGTGTTCGAGCTGCTGCTCGAGCTCAAGCGCGAGCGCGGCACCAGCCTGGTCATCGTGACCCACGACCGCAGCCTGGCGCGGCGCCTGGATCGCGTGCTGGAGCTGTCCGGCGGCCGCCTGCGCCCGCTTGATTGATCCAGGTCGTGTCCGGCCAGCGCCGGGCTGGGCAGCATCGGCGGCATGAACGTCCGCCCGGATCGAGACGCCGAAGCCGCATCTGAAGCCATGGCCTGGCATGCGCTGGACCCGGCGCAGGCCGGGATCCGGCTTGAGGTCGGTCCGGACGGGCTGGACTCGGCCGAGGCCGGGCACCGGCTGCAGCGTTACGGCCCCAATCGCCTGCCGCCGCCGCGGCGGCGTTCGCTGCTGCGGCGCCTGCTGGCCCAGTTCCACAACATCCTGATCTACCTGCTGCTGGTGGCCGCGGTGGCGGCCTGGTACCTCGGCCATCCGGTCGACAGCGCTGTGATCGCGCTGGTGGTGCTGGCCAACGCGGTGATCGGCTTCGTGCAGGAAGGCAAGGCCGAGCGCGCCATGGAGGCCATCGGGCAGATGGTGGCGCGGCAGGCGCGCGTGCGCCGCGATGGCCGTCGCCTGCGGATCGATGCCGGAGACTTGGTGCCGGGCGACCGGGTGCGGCTGAAGCCGGGCGACCGCGTACCGGCCGACCTGCGTCTGCTCGAATGCCACGAACTGTACGTGGACGAGGCCGCTCTGACCGGTGAATCCCTGCCGGTGGCCAAGCATCCGCAAGCGCTCGCGCCGGAGACGGCGCTGGCCGAGCGCGCCTGCATGGCCTGGTCCGGCACGCTGGTGGTCAAGGGCGAGGCCGAGGGCCTGGTCGTGGCCACCGGCACGAGCAGCGAGATCGGTCGCATCACCGGACTGCTGGGGGCGGTCCACAGCCTGGCCACGCCGCTGCTGCGGCAGATCGAACGCTTCGGTCGCCTGCTGAGCGCGGCGATCCTGGCCCTGGCCGGCTCGCTGGTGCTGCTGGCCTGGCTGCTGCACGGGCAGGGCGTGCGCGAGACCTTCATGGCGGCGGTCGCGCTGGCCGTCAGCGCGATACCCGAAGGACTGCCGGCGATCATCACCATCACGCTCGCGGTCGGGGTGCGGCGCATGGCGCAGCGGCGCGCGATCGTGCGCCGGCTGCCGGCAGTGGAGACGCTCGGCTCGGTCGATACGATCTGTTCGGACAAGACCGGCACCCTGACCCGCAACGAGCTGCAGGCCACGCACCTGGTGCTGGGCGCGCGGCTGCAGTCCGGGGATGCCTGGCGCGAGGGCGGATCCGCCACGCTGCGCGAGCTGTGCGAAACCGCCGTGCTGGCCTGCGAGGCGGACCGGCCAGAGGCTGCGGATCCGCTGGAGTCGGCCCTGCTGCAGCTCGCGGGCGCCAGCGGCGTGGATGTCGCCGGCCTGCTCGCGGCGCGACCGCGTTCCGGCTTGCTGCCCTTCGCCTCGGAAAACAAGCTGATGGCGACCCGGCACGGCGAGATGCTGTACGTGAAGGGCGCACCGGAGCGGGTACTGGCGCGCTGCTGCACTGCGCTGGACCAGGCGCGTTTCGAGCCGGCGGACTGGCAGCAGCAGATCCAGCGCATGGCCAGCGACGGCTTGCGCGTGCTGGCCCTGGCCCGGGGTCGCAGCGTGCGGCATGACGGTCGTCTGGAACTGGCGGCGCTCGGCGATGCGTTGGAACTGGTCGGACTGGTCGGTTTCTCCGACCCGCCGCGCGCCGAGGTTCCCGGCGCCATCGCCGCCTGCACGGGCGCCGGCATCACGGTCAAGATGATCACCGGCGACCATGCCGACACCGCCCTCGCCATCGCCGGCGCGATCGGCATCGACACCCGCCACGGCGCGCTGTCCGGGCACGAGCTGGATGGGCTTTCGCCAGGCGCGCTGGCGCAGGCCGCGCTGCGCGTCAACGTCTTTGCCCGCGCCGCGCCCGAGCACAAGCTGCGCCTGGTCGAGGCGCTGCAGGCGCAGGGGCGGATCGTGGCCATGACCGGCGACGGCGTGAACGACGCGCCGGCGCTCAAGCGTGCCGACATCGGCGTGGCGATGGGGCAAACGGGAACCGAAGCGGCGCGCGAGGCGGCCGACATGGTGCTGGCCGACGACCACTTCGCCACCATCGTTTCCGGCGTGGAGGAAGGACGCGGCGTCTACGACAACATCCGCAAGGCCATCCTGTTCGCCCTGCCGACCAATGCCGGCGAGGCCATGGTCATCTTCCTCGCGGTGGTGCTGGGCGTGACCCTGCCGATCACGCCGGTGCAGGTGCTCTGGATCAACACCGTCACCGCCATCACCCTGGCCCTCGCCCTGGCCTTCGAGCCGCTGGAGTCCGACGTGATGCGGCGCGCGCCGCGGCCGCGCGGGCAGGGCCTGGTCGATGCCTTCATGCTGCTGCGCCTGCTCTGGGTCGGGGCGCTGATGACCGCCGGCAGCTTCGCGCTGTATCTGGCCGCGCTGGCCGCGGGCGACGACCTTGCCGCTGCGCGCACCGTCGCCTTCAACACCCTGGTGGCCTGCGAGCTGGTCTACCTGTTCAATGCGCGGCGCTGGCACGCGCCGAGCTGGCAGCTGCGCACCTTGCTGGCCAATCCCTGGGCACTCGGGGCCGCGGGATTGCTGGTGCTGCTGCAGCTCGGCTCGACCTATCTGCCGCTCGGCAACCGCCTGCTCGGCACCGCGCCCATCGGCGTGGTCGAGTGGCTGTGGATCCTCGGATTCGCGGCCCTGGCCTTCATCCTGGTCGAGATCGAGAAGGCCTGGCTGCGACGGCGGTCGCGCGGTTTACACTGAGCGATCACCGACACGGAGTTGCCCATGTACGAACTCACCGCCGAGATCGCCACCGCGCGCGGCACCATCCACCTGCGCCTGTTCCCGGACAAGACCCCGCTCACCGTGGCGAACTTCGTCAATCTGGCCCGGCGCGGTTTCTACAACGGCCTGAGCTTCCACCGCGTCATCCCCGATTTCATGATCCAGGGCGGCTGCCCGCTGGGCTCCGGCACCGGCGGCCCCGGCTACCGCTTCGAGGACGAGATCGTGGCCGACCTGCGCCACAACCGCGGCGTGCTCTCGATGGCCAATGCCGGCCCCGGCACCAACGGCAGCCAGTTCTTCATCACCCACGTGCCCACGCCCTGGCTGGACGGCAAGCACACCGTGTTCGGCGAGGTGGTTGGCGCCGCCGACCAGGCCATCGTCGACCAGATCCGCGCCGGCGAGAAGATCGGCTCGATCACGATCAAGGGCGACATCGACCCGCTGTTCAAGAACGAGAAGGTCGCCGCGCGCATGCCGCGCTGGAACGAGACCCTGGACCAGAACGCGCGTCCCTGACGGGCGCCGCCTCAGGCGCAATCCATCGCGCGCAGCCGCTCGTTCAGCTGCGCGCGTTCGGACTCCGTGAGTTCACGCGCCACGGCGATGCGGCGCAGGAGCTGTGCGCCCGCGCAGCGCCGAAGGCCCAGTTCGCCCAGCCTGTGCATCGCCCAGGCGTCGGCTTCGGCCTCGGCCCGGGTCAGGTTCCAGTCCGGCGCGCGGCGCCGGGCAAAGTGATCCAGCACGCGATGCGCGCTCTCGTGCGCCAGCACGAAGGCCAGCTCGCTTTCCGCCTCGATCAGCGCGAGCAGGCCGAGGTTCAGGCGCAGCACGCCGTCGGCGCTGAGGTCGGCGACCGGCGCGGGGCGGTCCAGCAGGTAGAGGCGGATGCCCTCGCAGCCGTCGGCGTGGATGCGGCAGAGCAGGGCGCGGATGTTCGCCTCGCGCTCGGGGTCGCGGCGGCGCTCGGCGCTGCCGGAGATCTCGCGTTCGCGCTGCGCCAGCGCGTGCCGCTCGAAGGCGGCGCCCGGACGCGGTGGCGACGCGCTGCAGGCGGCCAGCAGGCCGGCCAGGGCCAGCAGCGCGAGGCGTGGGATTCGGCGTAGATGCACGAAGCGGGCAGCTGGGCGGTGAACGCCCTATGTTAGAATTCCGCGGCTTTTTCCACCATTTTCCGCAGGAGAATCCGATGCCGAAGCTCGCCGCGCGCGTGGGCCGTGCCAAGCCCAGTGCGATCATGGTCGTCGCCGAGAAGGCCAAGCGCCTGAAGGCCGAAGGCCGCGACATCATCAGCTTCTCCATCGGCGTGCCCAATTTCCTGCCCGGCGAGCACGTCTACGCCGCGGTGCGCGAGGCGCTCGCGAAGGACTCCGGCCAGTACGGCAGCAACCGCGGCGATCCGGCCGTGCTCGATGCCTTCCTCAAGCACATCGAGGGCAGCGGCCTCTCCGGCTACAGCCGCGACAACGTGGTGGTGAACATCGGCGCCAAGCACGCGCTCTACAACCTGTTCGAGGCCCTGCTCGACGAAGGCGACGAGATCGTCTTCCCGGCACCGTACTGGACCAGCTACCTGGATATCGCGGAAATCGTCGGCGCGAAGATCAGCTTGCTGCCCTGCGGCCCGGAGCAGAACTACAAGCTCACCCCGGCCCAGCTCGATGCGGCGCTGAAGTCGAAGCCGCGGATGTTCCTGTTCAACAACCCGTCCAACCCGACCGGCATGGTCTACACACGCGACGAGGTGGCGGCCCTGGCCGAGGTGCTGGCGAAGTATCCGGACACCTGGATCGTCACCGACGACATCTACAACCGCATGGTGTTCGACGGCATCGGCTACCACAATTTCGTGCACTTCCGGCCGGAGCTGAAGGATCGCCTGATCTTCGCCGACTCGCTGTCCAAGACCTACGGCATGCCGGGCTGGCGCGTGGGTTTCCTGGCCGGGCCGAAGGACGCCATCGGCGCCGTGGTCACGCTCAATTCCAACCACATCACCAACGTGCCGGAGATCGTCAACGCCGCGGCCGTGGCGGCACTGTCCGGTCCGCAGGACGTGCCCACCGCGAAGTGCGCCGAGTTCCAGGCCAAGCGCGACCTGGTCTGCGGCGTGCTGGAGTCCATCCCCGGCATCGTCTGCCCGCGTCCGCAGGGCGCCTTCTACGTGTTCCCGGACATCAGCTGCGCGTTCGGCAAGACCCACGGCCCGACCGGCACGAAGATCGA
>JANJTY010000439.1 GCA_024710865.1 Lysobacteraceae bacterium
CCTTCGCTGGCGGCGGCCACCCCGGCGAGGATCAGCGCGGCGCCGAGTGCGCCGGCCTTGCTGGCGGCGTGCAGGCGGGTGTAGCTGTCGGGCAGGCGCAAGACGCCGATCGCGCCGATCAGGCCGATCAGCGCACCGAGCAGCAGCAGGGCCGAGGACAGCCAGGCAAGGAACCCGTTCATCCGACCGCCTCCCTGTTCTCGTGTGCGTCCGTCCTTCCCGTCGGACTCCCCGAGGCGTTCCTCGCGTCCTCTCCTCCGGGGGGGGCGCTCGTCCCCGCAACCCCCGCGAGTCGCCCTCCATCGGCCGGGTGAGCCGCCTCTTCCGCCCCGCGGTCGCGACGGCGGAACAGCAGGATGAACGCGGTGGTACCGAGGAAGGACACCAGCGAGAGGACCACGGCGGCGTCGAGCAGCATGGGCTGGGCGGTGGACAGCGCGAGCAGGGCGATGACGGCGATCGCGATCATGGTCAGCGCATCGATCGCCACCACACGGTCGGGCGCGCGCGGGCCGCTCACCAGGCGCAGCAGGATCAGTGCGGCGCTGAGGGCGAGCAGCGCGAAGGTCAGCGGAAGCACCCACGCTGCCCCGGCAATTCCGGTGTTCATGCGGAGTCCCTCCCGTTTCCATCCACTGCGGCCGCCGTTCCGTCGGCATCGAGCCAGCGCAGCAGGCGGCGCTCGATCTCGCGCACCCCGGCCTCGACCTCGGCGGCGGTGCGCGCGTCGAGCGCGTGGATATACATCAGGCCGGATTCCGGCCGGTAGTCGAGCGCCATCGTGCCCGGCGTGAGCGTCAGCAGGCAGCCGAGCAAGGTGGCGAAGCCCTCGTCCCGGCGCGCCAGGCGCATCGCCACCACCGCAGGCTGCGGCGCCACCTTGCGGCCGAGCACGATGCGCGCGACGTCGATGCTGGCGCGGAAGACCTCGGCGACGAACCAGAACGCGAACGCGGTGCCGAGCTCGAGCCGGCGCAGGTAGCGGCGGATGCCGAGGAGGTCGATCGCCAGCCGCAGCGCGACGTAGATGATCACGAAGGCCGCCGCAACGCCGAGCGGGCCGAGCATGTCGGCGTAGGCCGCCAGACCGACGGCGAGGAGCAGGTGGAGGCCCAGCATGCTCAGTGCCCTCCCGCGCGCACGACTGCGTCGATATAGGCCGCCGGGGCGGCGAGCTGCTCCGCCGCGGCCACCGCGTAGTCCATCACCGGCCCGGCCGCGAGGCCGATCGCCACCGTCATCGCGGCCAACGCCGTCACCGCCCACAGCGCGGGCCGCAGGCCGGCGGTGCTGCGCATGCCAGCCGTGCCGGCCGGGTGGGGCTTGAGGAAGGCCTCATTCCAGATCTTGCTCATCGACAGCAGCGTGAAGATGCCGGTGAGCAGCGCCACGCCGGCGGCGATCCAGGCGCTCGCGTCCAGGCTGGCCTTGACCAGCACGAACTTGGCCCAGAACCCCGACAGCGGCGGGATGCCGGCCAGCGACAGGGCCGGTATCGCGAACAGCAGCGCCAGCCAGGGCGCGCGCGCATACAGCCCGCCCATCGCGGCCAGGCGCTCCGAGCCGGTCAGGCGCGCGGCGATGCCGCCGATGAAGAACAGGTTGGCCTTCACCACGATGTGATGGATCAGGTAGAACACCGCGCCGGCGAGCGCGAGCGGGGTGGCGATCGCCAGCCCCAGGATCATGTAGCCGACCTGGCTGACGATGTGGAAGGACAGGATCCGGCGCACCTCGACCTGGGCTGCGGCGCCGAGCACGCCGATCAGCATGGTCGCGCACGCCACCCACAGCAACACCTCGTGGGCGATGCCCGCATCCGGCCAGAACAGCGTGACGATGCGGATCAGCGCATACACGCCGACCTTGGTGAGCAGCCCGGCGAAGAGCGCCGACACCGGCGTCCACGCCACGTGGTAGGACGCCGGTAGCCAGCCGAACACCGGGAACAGCGCCGCCTTGATCGAGAACGCGGTGAGCATCAGCACCACCGCCGCGTGCGCGGTCGCCGGCACCTCGCCGGCGGCGAAGGCCTGCGCCAGCAAAGCCATGTTGAGGCTACCGCTGGCGCCGTAAAGCATGCCGGCGGCGAGCAGGAACATCATCGTTGCGACCAGGTTGAGCACCACGTACACCACGGTGCCGGAGAGCCGGCGCTTGCCGCCACCCAGCACCAGCAGGGCGAACGAGCCCACCAGCAGCACCTCGAACCAGACGTAGAGATTGAACACGTCGCCCGTGATGAAGGCGCCGCACACGCCGACCAGCAGGCCGTGCACCAGTGGGTGGAAGCCGCGGCTGCGCGCCGGGTCGTCGTCGCGCGCCAGCGCGAACACCACGGTTGCAAGGCCGATGATGCCGGTGATCGCCACCATGGCGGCGGAGAGGCGGTCGATCACCACGCTGATGCCGTAGGGTGCAGCCCAGCTGCCGGCCTGGCTGGCGAGGATGCGCCCCTCCGCGGCGAACACCACCAGCGCCAGGCCGACCGCGGCCAGGGCGGTAGCGCCGGCAAGGCTGAAGAAGGTCGCAATGCGGCCGTGGCGACGTGCGAGCAGGGTCAGGACCAGGGTGGCGAGCGGGATCAGGATGGGTGCGATGATGAGGGCGTTCATGCCTTGCCCTCCGTTTCCGCTGCCCTTGCGGGCGTGGCGTGGCCGTCCGCGACGGGCTTGGGCGCCAGGTCCGGTGCCGGCTCCTCGGCCACCGCCGTGATGCGATCGGTCTCGACGTTGTCGTGCAGCTCCCAGCTGCGCTTGAGTACGGCGAGTGCGAACACGAAGAGAGCGAAGCCGATGACGATTGCGGTCAGCACGAGCGCCTGGGGCAGCGGGTTGGCGGCCAGCGCGGGAGCGCCGCTCTCGCCCACGAAGGCGGCGGCGCGGCCATCGAGGCGGCCGGAGACGAACACGGCGAGATTGACCCCGTTGCCAAGCACGATGACGCCGAGCACGACGCGCAGCAGGCCGCGGTCAAGCATCATCCAGATGCCGATGGCGACGAGTAGGCCGACGGTGATGGAGGCGATGATTTCCATGGTTCAGTCCTCGCGCTCGAGCAGTCGGAACAGCATCAGCAGCACGCCGCCCAGCACGGTGAAGAAGACGCCGACATCGAACAGCAGGGGGGTCCCCAGCGGCAGCCCGCCGGGGAACAGCCAGCCGCCGGTGAGGAAGGCCTGGCCCTGCAGCAGGCCGATCACGCCCGCTGATGCAGCCAGGGCGAGGCCGACGGCGAGGACGGTGGTCGGCGGTACGCGCAGCACGGCGCGCGCGCGGTTGACGCCAAAAGCCAGTGCCAGCAGCACCGCCGAGGTCGCCGCCACCAGCCCGCCGATGAAGCCGCCACCGGGCAGGTTGTGGCCGCG
>JANJTY010000457.1 GCA_024710865.1 Lysobacteraceae bacterium
GCGGCGAGCCTGGATGCCGGATGGACGCCCGCCGCCGACGCCGAAGTGCGCCTGCTCGAGGCCGACGCCGACGGCGTCTACGCCTTCGGCGACTTCACCCAGCTCGGCGCCGCACCGCGCCTGCGCGCCGCCCGCATCGACGATGCCGGCCTGCCGACCGCCTGGGCGCCGAATCCGGATGCCCGCGTGGAGGCAGTGGCGGTCGATGGCAGCGCCATCTACCTCGGCGGCAACTTCCTCAACGCCGGCGGCCAACCGCGCCAGTATCTGGCGCGGGTCAACGGCAGCGATGGCGCGGCGGATGCCGGCTTCGCGATCGATGCCGACGGTACCGTTGGCGCGCTGGTGCTGGATGGCGGCCTGCTGTACGTGGGCGGTGCCTTCGCCACCCTTGGCGGCGAGAGCATCCGCAGCCTGGGTCGCATCGATCCGGCGCTGCCGGCGGTCGACGCCGGCTGGACGCCGTGGGCGCCGACCGACAGCGGTTTCGTGCGCGCGCTGGCGGCCGATCCCGGCAGCGACCTGCTCTACGTGGGCGGCAATTTCGCGGCCGCCGGCGGGCTGGGACGTCCGAACCTGGCGCGCGTCAACCTCGGCCAGATCGAGCCCGGCTGGCGTCCCGGCACCAATGCCGAAGTCCGCCAGCTGGCCCTGCTCGGAAGCGGCGGCGTGCTCGCGGCCGGCGACTTCAGCCGCGTGACCGGACTGGCGCGCGGCGGCATCGCGCAGATCGGTCCGGGCGGGAGCGACCTGACCACCCTCGTCATCGACAGCATCACGCCCGACGGCGGCCAGGCCGGCGGGAACTCGGTCGTGGGCCAGGCCTATACCGTGGCCTGGACGCTGGCCAACACCACCGATCCGGGGACGACGCCGACCGGTAGCGTCAGCGTGGCCAGCTCGGGCGGCGAGAGCTGCGGGCCGGTGCCCGCCAGCGCCGGTAGCTGCGAGCTGGTCGCGCTGGCCAGCGGTGCGCGGACCCTGGTCGCACGCTTCACGGGCGATGCGCAATTCCTCGACGCGGACTCTGCGCCGGTCGACCACGCGGTCGATCCGGCCACGCTGGACCTGGGCCTGGTCACCGCGCCCAATCCGAGCGACGTCGGCGTGGGCGGCGTGGTCGCCTCCATCACGCTGGATGTACTGGCCCCGGGCGGCGGCGTACCGCAGGGCACGGTGCAGGTCAGCGTGGACGGCGAGGCCGCGGATGGCTGCCTCATCACCCTGCCCGACACCAGCTGTGCCTTGCCCTTCTTCGACGCGGCCGCCTTCGGCTTCTACACCGTCACCGCGGTGTTTGCCGACGCCAGCCTGCCGCCCAACCATGTCGCGGCGGCGCCGGCCGAAGTCGTGCACGCGGTGGGCAGCGAGACCGCAGTGGTCCTCACCCTCGCCGATACCGTCACCGTGTTCGACAGCCTGAGTGCCAGCGTCGCGACGAGCGGGATTCCGGATGGGGCCGAGATCGAGGTCGCCATCGACGGCGGCGACAGCTGCACCGTTACCGTGAGCGCGGGCGGCGGCAGCTGCGATCTGGCCTTCGATGCGCTCGGCACCGCCAGCGTGACCGCCAGCTTCGCCGGCGTCGCGCCTCTGCTGCCCGCGAGCGACAGCGCCGAGGTCGAGGTGGTGCAGATCGTCACCTCGCTCGAGCTGACCGCCCTTCCGTCCACGGTGCAGGTGGGCGAGAGCGTCGCCCTGACGGTGGCGAGCAGCGGCATTCCCGACGGCGCGATGCTGGACGTGAGCGGCGCGCCGGGCTGCGCGCAGATCAGCGTGAGCGGCAACAGCGCGGGCTGCAGCACCAGCTTCGCGGCGGCCGGCGCCTTCGAGATCTCGGTGAGCTATGCCGGCGACGAGTTCCGCACTCCGGCCGAGGATGGCCCGGTTGCGATCACGGTGAACCGGATCGTCAGCACGCTGTCGGTGTCGCTGCTGCCGGCCGCACCGCGCGTGGGCGAGACGGCAACGGTGCAGATCGTCACCAACCTGCCGGACGGCTCGCTGGTGCAGATCGCCGACGCGCCGGGCTGCACCAGCATCCTGCTTCCGGCCACCAGCTGCGCCACCAGCTTCGCCTCGGCCGGCGCGGTCACGCTGGGCGCCAGCTTCGCCGAGACCGCGCAGTACACCGCCGCGTCGGCCAGCGCCGGGATCACCGTGGCCAAGGGCGACACCAGTCTCGGCCTGGGCGCCGATCCGACGGTCATCGTCGAGGGGCAGAGCGTGAGCTTCAGCTGGAGCCTGGACGTGCTCGCTCCGGCGAACGGCGTTCCGAGCGGCAGCATCAGCGTCAGCGACGGTAATGGCCTGAGCTGTTCGGCGCCCATCGCCGATGGCGGCTGCAGCCTCCAGATCGATGCCCAGGGCGACTACCTGTTCAGCGCCAGCTACGCCGGCGACGATGACTTCAACGCCAGCGTCTCGGCTACGGTCGGCGTCACCGTCAATGCCGCGGTCGAGCCGCCCACCGACGCCGACCTCGCGCTGCGCATGCAGGTGGAAGGCAGCGCCTACTTCGTGGCCGACGACATCGAGCTGGTGCAGTTCGTGGTCGACATCGACAACCTGGGTCCGGCCGACGTGCTGGATGCGCCCTTCGTCGTCAGCCTGGATCCGGCCGCGTTCGAGGACCTGAGCTGGACCTGTGCGCCGGCCGCGGCCTGCTCGGCCGAGTCCGGCACCGGCAACCCGACGCTGGCGATCAGCCTGGGCGACGGCGAGACGGCCGCGGTCCGTCTGCTGGCGGTGGTGCGGCCGGATGCGGTCGCACCGGCCAGCGGCCAGGCCAGCATCGCGATCCCGGCCGAGCTGGACGATCCGCAGCCCGGCAACAACAGCGCCAGCGCCCGCTACCAGACCTGCCGCTTCAGCGTGGTGCAGGGCAGCGCGCCGGATCCGCTCGTCCTGCCCGCGCACCTCTGCCACTTCCGCGACAGCTTCGCGGAGCTGCCCTGAGGTCGGTGCCAGGCCCGGCCGGACGCGTTCCGGCCAGGCCTTGGCAGGGCCCGGGGAAGGGCGGAAACTTTGCGGCGTTCCCGCCGTCGAAGTGGCGCATGTCCCGATCCGCCTCGATCCCGATGCTCCTGCTGGCCTTCCTGGCGCTTCCGGCTGCCAGCGCGGGCACGCTTTACCGCTGCAGCGGCGCGCAGGGCGAGATCGTCTATTCCAGCAGCCGCAGCGGCTACAGCGATTGCCGCGCGATGACCAGCTACCGTCCCGAGTCCGGCAAGGCCGCTCCGCCACGGGCGACGCCGGCGCCCGAGCCGGAATCGGAATCCCCGCCCGATTCGCCCGCAGCGACGGAGTCGGCAGCGACCCAACCTGCGGCCCCGCGGCCGTCGCGCCGCGCCGCCGATCCCGTGGTCCAGTTCCGCAGCGCGCCCGGCGGGAATACGCCGCGCGAGCCGGAGGCCCTCGCCGGGCTGGGCAAGCCCAAGGTCACGCGCGGCGCGATCTACCGCTACGAGCGCGACGGCGTGCTGCACTACACCAACGTCCGCCCGGCTGCGCGCGACGCCACCGTGCTGTTCACCTACATCCAGTCCTGCTACGCCTGCGAGGCTTCGCCGGGGCTCGACTGGAACGCGGTGCGGCTGAACCTGGACGCCTACGCGGAGGAGATCGCTGGCGCGGCGCTGG
>JANJTY010000458.1 GCA_024710865.1 Lysobacteraceae bacterium
CCTGCGCGCCGAGCAGGACGCGCAGCTGCGCGTCGGCATCGCCTTCCACAGCCTGCGCGCGGTGGACGAGGACGCGATGCGCACGGTGCTGGCCGCGCTGGACGACGATCCGGCCATGCCGGTGCACCTGCACATCGCCGAACAGACCGCCGAGGTGGACGACTGCCTGGCCCTGCGCGGCGCGCGCCCGGTGCGCTGGCTGCTCGACCGCTTCGAGGTCGGGCCGCGCTGGACCCTGGTGCACGCGACGCACCTGGATGCCGGCGAAGTGCGCGACCTGGCGCGCAGCGGCGCCACCGTGGCGATCTGCCCGACGACCGAAGGCAACCTCGGCGACGGTTTCTTCCCGCTGGTCGACTACCAGGCCGCGGGCGGACGCTGGGGCATCGGTTCGGACAGCCATGTCTCGATTTCGCCGGTCGAGGAGCTGCGCTGGCTCGAATACGGCCAGCGCCTGATGCACCGCGCGCGCAACCTTGCCGCCACGGAGGAGCGGCCCGGCAGCGGCGAGAGCCTGTTCGCGGCCTGTGCCGCGTCGGCCGGCAGCGCCAGCGGCGTGACTGCCGGCGAGCTGTCCGTTGGGCAACGCGCCGACCTACTGGTGCTGGATGACTCCGCGATCGAGTTCGCCCGACTCGCCCCAGAGCAACGTCTCGACGCCTGGCTGCTGGCTTCGCAGCGGCCGCTGGTGAAGGAGGTCCACGTCGGGGGGCGGCGCGTGGTCGAAGCCGGGCGCCACCCGCTCCGCGGCGAAGTGGAAGCGCGCTACCGGGCGCGCCTCGATGTGCTGTTTCCGGAGCATTGGTCTTCCGGCCCGGTCTGACTTAGGCTCTCGTCATGACCGCTCTCACCCGCATCCTGCTGGTCGGTGCCTCCGGCCGCATGGGGCAGCAGCTCCTGCCCCTGATCCAGGCCGACACCCGCTGCACGCTGGCCGCCGCCGCCACCGGGCGAGGCGGTCATGAGCTTGGCCTGGGCGACGTGCCGCAGCTCACCGTCGGCACCCTCAACGACGCGCCCGAGGTCGACGTGGTGATCGACTTCAGTCGTCCCGCAGGCCTGGAGGCCGCGCTGGAGTTCTGCCTGCGCCGGCGCGTTCCGCTGGTCTCCGGCAGCACCAGCCTCGACGACTTCCACTGGGCCGCACTGGACAGCGCCGCGCAGCGCATCCCCGTGCTGTGGGCGGCCAACTTCAGCCTTGGCGTGGTGCTGCTGACCGAACTGGTGCGGCGCTGCGCAGCCGTGCTGCAAGGCTGGGACTGCGACATCGTCGAGTCGCATCACGCGATGAAGCTGGACGCGCCGTCGGGCACGGCACTGCACCTGGGCGCGGCGGTGGAATCGGAGCGTGGCGAGCTGCCGCGCATGCACAGCCTGCGGGCCGGCGACATCGTCGGCGAGCACACCGTCCAGTTCGCAGGGAAGGGCGAGCGCATCGAACTCGTGCACCGCGCCACCAACCGCGTCATCTTCGCCCGCGGCGCACTGGAAGCCGCGCTGCGCCTGGTCGGCCAGCCGCCCGGGCGCTACGCCATTGCCGAGCTGATGCTGTAGCGCGCGGCTGGTCCCGCGGCGTAGGAGCGGCTTCAGCCGCGACCGCAAATCCTTCTCCTCCCCTTGCCCGCGCAGCGGGGAGGTGGGTGATGAGGCACGCTTGCGAGCCACGGGCTCGCGTGCCGAAGAACGCCCGAAGGCTGCGCCGTAGGGCCGGGCGGCTGGGAGGGGGTCGCTCTGGCCGATTGAGAGCACCCCACCCCGACCCTCCCCTTCGCCTTCGGCGAAAGGGAGGGGGATAGCGTCCGGCGCTGCGCCCCACGGCTGCGCAAACCAACCGAACTGGCCGAAGCGCCTCATTCGTTGAGGTGGCAGTTCAAGACGTCCGGGCTGAAGCCCCTCCAATCACGATGCACGCATTGCATCGAGCTGGCATCGTCCCCCTGGCGGTAGCCGTACAAGAAATCTCCCCGCCACGTATTGACACCTTCGCGCGAATCGCTAAGATGGCGGGCCTCACGCGGGAATAGCTCAGTTGGTAGAGCACGACCTTGCCAAGGTCGGGGTCGCGAGTTCGAGTCTCGTTTCCCGCTCCAGTTCCACGACAAAACCTCGGTCCGCCGGGGTTTTGTTTTTTCCGGGCGGCCGCAGTAGGCTTCCGGTGCTTCGCCGCCAGCGGCGACGAAGCAATGCGCAGCGCAGCACGCGCCCGCACACAATCAGCGTCACCGGCCTGGTGGCAGAGTGGTCATGCAGCGGCCTGCAAAGCCGTGTACGCCGGTTCGATTCCGACCCAGGCCTCCATCTCGAACCCGCGCAAGCGGGTTTTTTGTTGCCTGGCCTTCGCGCCTCACGGAGCCACGATGACGGCGACTCGGCTGGTGCCGAGCGCGTCGCCCGATGCGCGGCGTCGATGGACGCGTCCACGCCCCGATCTACGCCGGCTTCCCCGTGGGATGCCGGTGAGCGAAGCGAACCGCATCGCCTCCGCCGTCATGGGCCCGATGCCCCATCGACGCGCGCCGCGTCGAACGACGCACCGCACCCCACCACCAGGCACCGCGACCGCGCGCTTTTCTCCGCTGCGCCCCTCCGGCACACTGCCGGCCTACCGCCCG
This sequence comes from Lysobacteraceae bacterium, assembly GCA_024710865.1. Lineage (GTDB taxonomy): Bacteria > Pseudomonadota > Gammaproteobacteria > Xanthomonadales > Xanthomonadaceae > JANJTY01. Next base: position 2,613 of record JANJTY010000458.1, read on the forward strand.
GGTGGCGAAACCGGTAGACGCAA
>JANJTY010000471.1 GCA_024710865.1 Lysobacteraceae bacterium
CGTTCCGCTACGCCGACATGGGAACGGACTGGAATCGGCCGATGCAGTGGCTGGCAGACGCCTATGCCGCGTGCGGCTATCGTGTGCTTGCCCATCCTGAATTCCGCTGTGCCGGGCTTGAGGCCGAGACCTACGATCCGCCGCGCGATCGCCCGGCCGATACGGTCATCTACAACCATGCCGACGTGTCGGAGATGGTTGGCAACATCCTGCCGGCGCGGCGCAATCTGTTCTTCAAGCCCACGGTTCCTGAGAGCCACTACGCGACGCTCGATCCGCTCGGCTATGGTCCGTTCTCATCGGTCCACTACCGTCGACCGGATCTCGAGTCGCTCGATGCTCGCGAGGTCGAGCGGTTTCTCGCGACCAAGGTCCGGGCCTGGATCGACGGTCGGGTCACGAAGTGGGGCAGCATCTTCTCCGATCAGCACGTCGAGTTCGACGATTACTGGCTCATCCTCGGCCAGTGCGGCGGCGATTCGGTCAACGTGCGACACGATTTCGGCCACTACTACACCAAGCTCATCCAGGTGGCGACCGAACTGGTGCGCATCGATCCCGGTCGCCCGCTGGTGATCAAGCTGCATCCCTACACCGACGGGCACGACGGCAAGCTCAATCCAGCCAGCGACACCCGCACCAGCGACTGGCTGCACCAGACCCTGACCGCGCTCGGACCGAACGTGCACGTCATCCGCGGCATGGTGAGCGTGCAGTCGCTGCTGCCCAGGTCGCGGGCTGTCCTGCTCGGCAACAGCGGCGCCGGGTTCGAGGCCATGATGCACGGCAAGCCGATCATCGCCTGGGGGGCGCCCGAGTATCACTGGATCGGATTCGACCTCCGCCACCTCGCCGCCCTGGTGCAGGCCATCCGGCTCGACTGGTTCAGGCGCGATCTGAGCGACCGCTTCCTGTTCTGGTACCTCGAACGCTATTGCTTCTGGGATCCGGCCTCGGCGCTCAGGCGCGTGCTGGAGCTGGAGCGGAGCTGAGCGGGTAGCGCCGAATCGTGCGCGTGTCTTCCGCGGGTTTCGTCAGGTTCCGCTCGCCAGCAGGTGGCGCGCGATCGACCCGATGGCCTGCCTTCGCAGCACGAAATCCCAGTAGGTCCCGCCCATCTGCCGCCAGAGCACGGCCGAACGCATCGCGGCCATCAGCAGGGCGCGGATTTCGGCCACGACGGGCGCCTGCGAGAGGTAGAGCGGATTGCCCTGCACCAGCACGCGTGGCGACAGGGTGCTGACGGTCGAGGCGTACAGCTCGCCGAGGCGGGCGAGTACGGTCGGGTGGGTCAAGCCGGACTCGCTCGCCTGCGACTCGATGTCGGCGATGCCTTGGCCGATCCTGTCGAGCAGGTCGCGGCGTGACGCCAGCTTGCGTTCGACCAGCAACACGGAGAATCCGATGCGGGCGGTGTTGGGATGGCGCTGGGTGCCGTCGATGTGCTGAACCAGGGCCTTCAGGCCGCTTTCAACCCCGCCAATGCCGCCGTACACCGCTGTCGCCGAGTCGGCGTCGATGCGGAACACAGAGGCCAGGCTGGCCTCCAGCGGGCGGCCTTCGGCCGAACCGGTGTCGGCCATCTGCTGGACCAGGCGGATGGCCTGCATCAGGCCAGCCAATGCGATCACGCGGTCTTTCATGCGGCTTCCTGTCGAAATTGCCGTTCAAGCTGCGCATCGGTCGTGGCGATCACCGCGCCACCGAGGCAGACCTCGTCACGGTAGAGCACCACCGACTGGCCGGGGGTGACGGCGCGCTGTGGCTGCTCGAAGCAGATGCGCAGGCCGCCGTGCGCAAGGCATTCCACCTCGCAGGCCTGGTCGGACTGGCGGTAGCGGGTCTTGGCGCTGCAGCGGAAGGCAGGCGCGGGCGGTGCGCCCGCGACCCAGTGCATGGCCTCGCTGTGCAGTTCGCTCGACATCAGCCAGGGGCTGTCGTGGCCCTGGTCGACATAGACGATGTTGCGCGCCACGTCCTTGCCGACCACGTACCAGGGCGCCGGATCGCGCCCGCGCACGCCGCCGATCGACAGACCCTCGCGCTGGCCGATCGTGTAGAAGAAGGCGCCTGGGTGCTCGCCCAGCCGTGCACCGTCCACCGCGCGCAGTTCGCCCGGCCGAGCCGGCAGGTACTGCGACAGGAACTCGCGGAAGTCGCGCTCGCCGATGAAGCAGATGCCGGTCGAGTCCTTCTTGTGCGAGGTGCCGAGACCGGCTTCGGTGGCCAGTCGGCGCACCTCGGCCTTGGGCAATTCACCGACCGGGAAGTCGGTGACGGCGAGCTGGTCCTGTCCCAGCTGGTGGAGGAAATAGCTCTGGTCCTTGCCGGCATCGAGGCCGCGCAGCAGGCGCCATCCGTCCTCGCCACGGCCCACGCGGGCGTAGTGCCCGGTGGCGATGCGTTCGGCGCCGAGGGCGCGGGCGTGGTCGAGGAAACGCTTGAACTTGATCTCGCGGTTGCACAGCACGTCCGGATTGGGCGTGCGGCCGGCGCGGTACTCGGCGAGGAAGTGCTCGAACACGTCGCGCCAGTAGTCGGCGGCGAAGTTGGCCGTGTGGAATGGGATGCCCAGGCGCCCGGCCACCGCCAGCGCATCGCGGCGGTCGTCTTCGGCCCGGCAGCCGCTGTCGCCGTCCTCGTTCCAGTTCTGCATGAACAGACCGGCGATCGCGCGCCCCTGGCGCTGCAGCAGCAGCGCGGCGACCGAGGAGTCGACCCCGCCCGAGAGGCCAACCAGGGTGAGCCCGGAAGCACTCATGCGAGGTGGCGGGCAGCCGCGAGCGGAAGGCGCTGGCCGGCGAGGAAGTCGTCCACCGCGGCCAGCACCAGCGGGCTGCGCAGCTGCGGCGCGCGCGCGACCAGTTCGTCGCGGCTCAGCCAGAGCGTGCGCAGGATGCCGGAATCCAGCGCCTCGCCGGCGTGCTCGCGCAGCGGGCGGGCGGCGAAGGCGAAGCGCAGGAAATGGCGGCCATCCTCCGGCGATTGCCACAGGTAGCTGCCGACGAAGGCCTCGGGCTCGATGGCCCAGGCGGTTTCCTCGCGACACTCGCGCACCAGGGCCTGCAGCAAGGACTCCCCGGGCTCCAGATGCCCGGCCGGCTGGTTGAGCACCGCGCGCCCGCGCACCGACTCCTCCACCATCAGGAAGCGCCCATCGCGCAGGACGATGGCGGCGACGGTCACGTCCGGGTGAAAAATGCCGGGTTCGGATTCGGGGATCGCGGTCATGCGGGGCGGATGTTACACGTTGCGTGCCGCCACTTGTGTTCCGCCTCCGGACCTCTCATATAGTGGCGGCCAGAGGAGCGCGATGAGCCACGGAACCAACGACGAGCACGAAGCCGATCGCGGACTGGCGCTGGAGGTCGCCCGGCCCGAGGTCGCGCGCCCGCCGCTCTACCAGGTGCTCCTGCTGAACGACGACTTCACCCCGATGGATTTCGTGGTGGAGGTGCTGCAGGTGTTCTTCGGAATGAACCGGGAAAGGGCCACCCAGGTGATGCTGCACGTACACACGCGTGGTCGCGGTGTGTGCGGCGTCTTCACCCGCGAGGTGGCGGAAACGAAAGTGATGCAGGTCAACGAATTTTCACGCCATCACCAGCATCCTCTGTTGTGCACCATGGAACAGGCCTGAGCCGGCCTGACTCCGGAGAATCGCATGTTCAGCAAAGACCTCGAGTTCACCATCGGCCAGTGCTACAAGCAGGCGCGCGAGCAGCGGCACGAGTTCATGACGGTCGAACACCTGCTGCTCTCGCTGCTGGACAATCCGTCCGCGGTCGCCGTGCTGCGCGCCTGCAGCGCCGATCTGGTGCGCCTCGGCAGCGACCTCAGGAACATCATCGCCGAGACCGTGCCGGTACTGTCCGGCGATGACGGCCGCGACACCCAGCCCACGCTCGGGTTCCAGCGCGTGCTGCAGCGCGCCGTCTACCACGTGCAGTCCTCGGGAAAGAAGGAAGTGACCGGCGCCAACGTGCTGGTGGCGATCTTCGGCGAGAAGGATTCGCACGCCGTCTATTTCCTGAACCAGCAGGAGATCACCCGCCTCGACGTGGTCAACTTCATCTCGCACGGGGTGACCAAGACCGGCAGCGAGCCGGTCAAGCCCGAGCCTGAAGCCAAGCAGGAAGGCGAGGCCAGCGAGGAGGGCAAGAACGACCCGCTGAGCGAGTACGCCAGCAACCTCAACGACCTCGCCCGCCAGGGCAAGATCGACCCGCTGATCGGGCGCGACGAAGAGATCGAGCGCACCATCCAGGTGCTGTGCCGGCGGCGCAAGAACAACCCGCTCTACGTCGGCGAGGCCGGCGTGGGCAAGACCGCCCTGGCCGAGGGCTTGGCCAAGCGCATCGTTGAGGGCGAGGTGCCCGAAGTGCTGGCCGATGCCACCATCTTCGCGCTCGACCTCGGTGCGCTGGTGGCGGGCACCAAGTACCGCGGCGATTTCGAGAAGCGCCTGAAGGCGGTGATCGCGCAGCTCAAGAAGGAGCCAGGCGCGATCCTCTTCATCGACGAGATCCACACCATCATAGGCGCCGGCAGCGCCTCTGGCGGCACCATGGACGCCTCCAACCTGATCAAGCCGGTGCTGTCCTCGGGCGAACTGCGCTGCATCGGCTCGACCACGTTCCAGGAATACCGCGGCGTGTTCGAGAAGGACCGCGCCCT
>JANJTY010000499.1 GCA_024710865.1 Lysobacteraceae bacterium
GCGCCGGCAAGTCGACGCTGTTCAAGATGATCACCGGCCAGGAAAAGCCGGACTCCGGCGAGATCGTGGTCGGACCGACCGTGAAACTGGCCTACGTGGACCAGAGCCGCGACAAGCTTGAAGGCAACCACAACGTGTTCCAGGAAGTCTCCGGCGGCCTGGACATCCTCAACATCAACGGCGTGGAGATCCAGTCGCGCGCCTACATCGGCCGCTTCAACTTCAAGGGTCAGGACCAGCAGAAGCTGGTGGGCACGCTGTCGGGCGGCGAGCGCGGCCGCCTGCACCTGGCCAAGACCCTGCTGCAGGGCGGCAACGTGCTGCTGCTGGACGAGCCCTCCAACGACCTCGACGTCGAAACCCTGCGCGCGCTGGAGGACGCCCTGCTGGAGTTCCCCGGCGTGACCCTGGTGATCAGCCACGACCGCTGGTTCCTCGACCGCATCGCGACCCACATCCTCGCCTTCGAAGGCGACAGCCACGTCGAGTTCTTCCAGGGCAACTACCGCGAGTACGAGGAAGACAAGAAGCGCCGCCTCGGCGAGGAAGGCGCCAAGCCGCACCGTCTGCGCTTCAAGGCGCTGAAGTAGGCCCCGACAGAGCCCCTCTCCCCACGGGGTGAGTCGGACCCAGGCGAAGCATGCTTCGCTCCGACGAACGCCCCTTGGCCTGCAGGCCGAGGGGCCGGGGCGCGAAGCGGGGTTGGGGTGAGGGGCAAACCCGCCGCACCGCTCCGGACGGCCCCTCACCCCCGCCCCTCTCCCGGCGGGAGAGGGGTCCAAGCAACCGGGCGCGCATCAGAGGCAAACTTGCTTCAACGCTCCGGACGGCCCCTCACCCCTGCCCCGCTTCCGCGGGGAGAGGGGTTCAAGCTACGAGGCACGCACCATGAGCTTCATGCAGCACCTGCACACGCGCTGGCGCGAGGCCGACAGCCTGCTCTGCGTCGGCCTCGATCCCGAGCCGGCGAAGTTCCCGCCCCACCTGCGCGACGATCCGGATGCGGTGTTCGCCTTCTGCCGCGGCATCGTCGACGCCACCGCCGACCTGGTCTGCGCCTTCAAGCCGCAGATCGCGCACTTCGCCGCGCTCGGTGCGGAGGACGCGCTAATGCGTCTGATCGCGCACATCCACGACGCACACCCCGGCGTGCCGGTGATCCTCGATTCCAAGCGCGGCGACATCGGCAGCACCGCGCAGCACTACGCGCACGAGGCCTTCGAGCGCTTTGGGGCCGATGCGGTCACGCTGAACCCCTACCTCGGGCGCGATTCGGTGCAGCCCTTCCTCGACCGTGCCGACAAGGGCGTGATCGTGCTCTGCCGCACCTCCAATCCGGGCTCGGGCGAGTTCCAGGACCTGCGCATCGACGGCCGCCCGCTCTACCAGCACGTCGCGCAGCGCGTGGCGCAGGACTGGAACGCGCAGGGCAACTGCCTGCTCGTGATCGGCGCCACCTGGCCAGGCGAACTGGGCGAGGTGCGCCGCCTGGTGGGCGATGCCCTGCCCTTCCTCGTGCCCGGCATCGGTGCCCAGGGCGGCGACGTCGAGGCGGTGCTGCGCGAAGGTGCCGACAGCCGCGGCCAGGGCCTGGTGATCAGTTCCTCGCGCGCCATCCTCTACGCCGGACAGGGCGAAGACTTCGCCCGGGCCGCACGCGCCGCCGCCCTCGTCCAGCGCGACGCGATCCGCGCTGCGCGCTGAGAGGACTCGGCTCGCTCAGGCCGCGCGGCCCGATTCGAACCAACCGGTGATGGCCATGCGTTCGCCCTCGGCCCATGGCATGACCGCGCTGACCACGTGCGCCTGCGGCACGCGGAACAAGCTGAGGCTGTTCCAGAACGGAAAGAAGGTATCCACGACGCGATCGTCGCTGTCGTCCAGAAACTGCAGCAAACCGCCCCAGTCCGCCTCCCAGCGCGGCGTAAGGTTGATGACGTAGGCGGCCAGCCGCCCTTCAGCGGCATCGAAATCGCTATGCCTTCGCAGGAAGTGTCCTGCGCAATAGCGCGTGGCCTGGGCGCTGACCCGGCGAATCCCAGCCAGTCCAGTGAGGCTGCGCGCGAAGTCCAGGAACTCCGGCGAGTTCAGGTATTCCAGAACTTGATGCAACAGCAGGCCCGGATCGAGACGATCGGCATAGGCCTTGACCATCATGTAGCTCTCGTAGGCGAAGCCGAACTGGCCTCTCGCCGCGGCCTGAAGTTCCGTCAGCATCCGCGCGCGCGCCGTCGCATCCAAGGCGCTCCACGCCTGCCGCGGCAGGGTCTGCGAGACGCCTTCGCGCCGATAGGCAAGCGTCCAGGGCACGTCGTGCTGCAGGCAGTGGCGCAAGGCCTGGGCTGCGCGCTCTTGCAGCAGGCCGCGCACTTGCAGCCGGCCCTCATGCTGGAAGCGCACGCGGTGGGCGCGCGGATCGAGTGCAGGATTGAGCATGGCTGCGCTCGGCTCAGGCAGGCCCGGTGCTGGACTCGGCGTAACCGAAGGCCTGCAGGTAGGGCTCGAGTAGGGGCCGAACCGGGTTCAGGTGCCGCTCGTAGTGGCGCCAGCGCCCGGCGGACCGCCGATAGACCGGCTGCGTGACCTGTTGGTAGCTGTTGGTCTTGATGTGTTGCCGCTGAGCGAGGGTGCGCAAATGGTCGCCCATCTCGGCCTGCCACTCGATGCCGAGAAACCTGCAGAGCGGGCGCAGCACCGCATCACGGTCGGCGACCAGGTCTTCGTAGCGCACCGGCATCCAGGACGCGGTCGGGATGCAGCGCTGCGTGGCTTGCCAGATCCGCATCACCCGCGCATAGACCCGTGCGATCTCTTCGAGCTGGTGGAAGTGCACGAACACGTCGTTGGCGGCGTAGTTCTGCATGAAATTGCTCAACACCACATCCAGCGGGTGGCGCAGGGCGAACAAGAATCGCGCGCGCGGGAACAGACGTTGGATGAAGGCGACGTACGGAGAGCGCATCGGCATCTTGTCGACCACGATGCCGCCGCGTTGCGGCACAACCCCTTCGTCCACCAGGCGCTGCCGGTAGTGCGCGCGCAGTTCGGCGCGGTCGCCCGCACTGGTGCCGGCCAGGCCATGCGGAAAGCCACCGAAACGCTGGTCGACCAGCCAGAAAACCGGCTCCATGGTCTGGCGCTCTTCCAGCGACTGGACCTGGGCGTGCCCGTCCAGCATCAGGTCGAGCAGGGTGGTACCCGAGCGCGGAAAACCCAGCAGGAAGACCAGATCCTCGCCCAAGTCTTCGTCCGGTCCCGGCGTCGGGGCCGGTGCGCCTTGCGCGACCCAGTGCTGCAACGCGTCGAGGATACGATCCAGCGCGCCGCGGTCGACCATGCGTGCGCGCATGCCGTGCCCGGCGTGGCGGTTGCTCTCCACGAAAGCCGCGAAGGCCTCATCGTAGCGGCCGTTGGCGTCCAGCGCCGTGCCCAACTCGAAGTGGAACCACTGCTGCAGGTGCGGCGGAATGCGCGCGCGAGGTATCGACAGCAGTCGCTGCAGTGCCGGACCGGCGGCGCCGCGGCGGCGCTCGATCTTGGCCGCTTCGTACTGAAGCACCGCATCGTCGGGATGCCTCGCCAGTGCCGCCCGAACCTCGTGCTCGGCTTCGTCCAGGCGGTTCGCCACTTCGAGGGTCGAAACCAGTTCGGCACGGAACTCGGCCACGTCCGGCAGGCGGGCGACCAGCGCACGGAAGGTCTCGATCGCGCGGTCGATGCGGGCGGTCTCGATGTAAAGCTTGGCGAGCTGGCGCCAGGCCAAGGCCAGCGGCGGGCCGGGGCGGTCGATGACGGCGCGGTAGCGCGTCTCGGCCTCTTCATAGCGGCGCAGCAGGTGCAGGCAGCTGCCTGCATTGACCAGGGCATCGGGATGGCCGGGGCGCAGCGCCAGAACGGCCTCGAACTCTCCCAGCGCGGCCTCTGCGCTGGGCTGCGCCAGCAGCATCACGCCCAGGTTGAAGCGAGCCTCGACGAAACCAGGAGACGCGTGCGCCGCGGCGCGGAACTGCGCCAGCGCAGCCTCAGGCCGCCCGAGCGCTCGCTCGACATGTCCGATGTTGTTGATCGCCTGCACGTAGCCTGGATCGTTCGCCACCGCCGCGCGAAAGGCAGCCAGCGCCTCCTCGCGCCGGCCCAGATTGAAGAGGGCCCGGCCGATGTGGTTCTGGGCGCGCGGATTGCCAGGGTCGTGGCGCAGTGCCTCCTGGCCGCGACGCGCGGCTTCGGCGGGGTCGCCCCGCAGGTGCGCCTGGATGGCGGACTCGATGAGGCGCTGGATCGGATCGGTCGCGGGTCGCGCGAACACTCCAGCCAGTCCAGCGACATCGCGCTCGGCGGCGAGGTACTCGACCAGCAGCGCTCGGCAGGAGGGATCGTCGTCGTGTTCCCGCAGCCAGCGAACGGCGCCGTCGGCATCGCCCGCGGCGAAGCGGGCATGGGCAGTCTGCACGGGGGCTTCGACCCTGGGCTGGTCCGGCGCGGTCGTCGGGCTGCTGGCGGGGCTGTTCATCGGCGGTCATCGAGCCGTTCGGGGTGCGCGACTGTCGCACCCCCTAGGCATCCACCGCAACCGCGGCGCGCCGGCGCTGAACCGGTACCGGCAAGTAAAAAGGGCCGCGGCTTTCGCCGCGGCCCCAAGTGTGAAACACCTACGTTGACGCGTGTTGCTTAGAAGTCCTGGCGGTACTGCATGTAGTAGTACGCGCCGCCCGGCAGGTCGTAGCCCGCGTCAAACGAGTGGGCGAACGAGTTGTACTGCAGCACCGGCGGCTCCTTGCCGAACACGTTGCGCGCACCGATCGAGATCTTCGCGTTCCACGGCGCACGCCAGCCGAACTGCAGGTCGTGGTAGGTGGTGGAACCGGCGCGCAGCACGGCCTCGCCACCGACGATCGGCAGATCCTCCACCGGCACGCCCAGGTAGGCGACGCAGTAGATGAAGCAGGGCTCGACCAGCTCGGAGTTGTAGCGCATGGTCCAGTTGGCGTCGAAGTCGCCCATCTGCCACACGGTCTGCAGCTGCGAACGGTACTCCCAGTTCGGAGCGCCGGTGTACAGGCCGACTTCGTCGAAGCCGTTGGTTTCGGTCGCCATGTTGTAGGTGGTGTCCCACTTGAAGGCGAAGCGACCGAAGCTCTCGGTGTCGAGGCGGTAGCCCAGGCCGAGGTCGATACCTTCCGACATCAGCGAGTTCACGTTGAAGCCGGCGGTACGCACGGTGGAGATCAGACCGTCCGGAGCGCGCTCGACGAAGTTGCAGAAGTCGGGCTGGGCGCCGGTCACGTAGCAGCCGGACAGGATGTTGCCCGCACCGCGCGTGGCGATGCCGTCCTCGAGTTCGATCTTCCAGTAGTCGATCGACATGTCGAAGCCGTCCAGCCAGCTCGGGCTGTAGACGAAGCCGTAGCTGAGGTTTTCACCCTGCTCGGCCTTGAGCGAGAACGGGTTGCCGCCGAGCAGCGAGCGCAGCTGGGTGCGACCGTCGGCGGTACCGCCATCCGGCACGCCATCGGCCAAGCAGCGACCCTGGACGTCGGCAGGCAGGCTGGCCCACACCGCGGAACGGCAGGGATCGGCCGCCACCGGGAAGCTCTCGCGGCCACCGCCGAACAGGTCGAGCACGGACGGAGCGCGGAACGTTTCGCCCCAGCTGGCGCGGAACAGCAGGTCGTCGAAGATCTGCCAGCGCAGGCCGTACTTCTCGGTGGACGGATCGCCGATGTTCGGGCTGACCGGGGTCAGACCGACGAAGCCATTGGCCTTGTAGTCTGCCTTGCGCACAGCGGCGCTGACTTCGAGCGACTTGAAGCCCGGCACGTCGGCAACGATCGGAGCGACCACCTCGAAGAACACGTCGGCGACACGCACGGTGCCGACGGTCGGCTCGGAGAAGTTGTCCGAGGAACCGCCCGAAGCCACCAGGGTGTCCGGCTGCGAGAAGATATCGTCCTCACGGTTCTCGAAGCCGAGCGCGAAGCCCATCATGCCGCCCGGCAGCTCGACGATTTCGCCCGAGAGCGTTCCGCCGTAGTTGAACGAGCTGTTGCCCGAGGTGCCCACCTGCGTGTAGCTGACGTAGTTCACCATCGCGGCGTATTCAGCCGGGGTGATGCGGCCAGCCGACAGGCCCAGGTCCGGACCGCCGAAGATGTTGAACGGCACGCAGTTGTTGATCACCGCGCCCGGGGTACCGCAGCGCAGCACGCCAGCGGCGTCGCGGAAGGACGGGCCGAGGGCGTTACGCAGGTTGAACAGGTTGATGTAGCCGGTGCCGCGCGAGTCGTACTGGCCGTCGTTGTACTGGGCGAAGATATCCCAGTCGAAGTTGCGGCCGGCGAGCTCGAAGAAGCCTTCCAGGCCCACCTGGGTCGAGAAGATGTCGTAGTCGTACGACGGCGAACGCGGGCCCGCGGCAACCATGCGGAAGCCGGAGTTCGTGATGTCGACGCCGAACGGGTTGAACACGCTGCCGCCGCTGATCGGAATCGTCCACTGCGGGCCCTGCGAGCCGTTGGTGTTCATCGTCAGCGGCACTTCGGCCAGCTGCTGGTCCGAGGTGCGCTTGGTGTAGCTGGTGCGCGCGTAGGCGGTGATGCTGTCCGTGATGTCGAACGAACCCGACGCGAACAGGTTGCTACGCTTGGCCGGCTGCTGCAGGTAGTTGACCGGCGCGAAGTTGTAGCGGTCGAGGTTGGTGAACGGACGGAAGTCGTCCGGCGAGTCACCGTTCTGGCCCGGGGTCAGGGTGACGCGGCCGAGGCCCGGCACGGTGAAGGCGCCGTACTCGGGGAAGCCGGAGCCGCAGAAGCCGCCGATCGCGGCGAGCAGGGTACCGGACGGGAAGCCCGGATCGTTGCGGATGACTTCGCAGCCGAGGTAGGGCTGCTGCGAGATGAAGCGGTCAGCCGCCATGATCTCGTCCTGCGACGAGTGGCTGATCGACATCACGCCGCGCGAACGCTCGCTGGCCGAGCCGACGGTCAGGTCGTAGGTGGTGCGGTCGCCGTCGCCGTCGGAGGTCTGGCCGAAGTAGAAGCCGGCCTGGGCGCCTTCGTACTCGCGACGGGTGATGAGGTTGATCACGCCGCCGATCGCGTCGGAACCGTAGATCGCGGAGGCGCCGTCCTTCAGGACTTCGACGCGCTCGACGATGGCCAGCGGGATGGTCGACAGGTCGACGGTGGCGTCGATGTCGGTGATCCAGCGCTTGCCGTCCACCAGCACCAGGGTGCGGTTGGCGCCGAGGCCACGCAGGGAGATCTGCTGCGAGCCGTCGCTGCCGTTGGTCTGCGTGGTGACGGTGCTGAGGCCGCCGCCATCGGAGGCGGTCAGGTTGTTCAGCAGGTCGAACACCGTGTTGAGGCCGGTGGCTTCGATCTCGGTGCGGGTGATGACCTGCACCGGCTGGGTGGTCTCGGACTCGGCGCGCTTGATGCGCGTACCGGTCACTTCGATGCGCTCGAGGCGAGCGGCCTCTTCATCCTGCGCGAAGGCAGGCGCGGCGGTCAGTCCGAACAGACCGACGGCACCAGCCGCCAGACCGTAGCGCACTGCCTCGCTGAGCAGATTGCGGTTGAACTTCATGTAGATCTCTCCAACGTGATGTGTACACAGTTCGGGACAAGTCTTCTTCCAGTTCCTTGGAAGTGCCGAAGACGCGAAAATAACGAGCCCTTAACTCGGCAGCGGCGGATGTTAGCAACAAAAACTGGACGGTGGAACACCTTTCCTTGTGTCCGTTGTTTGCACGCAACAGATTGTGCGCAAGACGCAAGTTCCTGAACGAGAAAGGGGTTGGCGCACGACGCCAACCCCTGCGGGTCCACTCGCTGTGGCCGAGCCGCTACGGCTCGAGGTGGATGCGGATACGCCCGGAGAAGGATTCGAGGCTCACGTCCGCCTCACCTTTTCCTAACACATGCTGCAGCGAGGCTCCGGGCCCGTAGGCCTTGCGCTCGACTTCGCCAGCGTCCGAGTCGATCGAGCCGCTGAAGCTGCTGGCGTTGAGCCGGGCTGAACTGGCGCGCGGCAGGTGGATCTCGACCCCGCCGCTCATCGACTCGGCGCGCGCGCGCTGCCCGATCGGCTGCGCGAAGCGCAGGCGCAGGTCGCCGGATACGGTCTCGGCAGATACCGTTCCCGCCGTGCCGGCCAGGCGCAGCTCGACATCGCCCGAGACCGACTCGGCACGCAGGCTCTCCGGCCCCTCGCCGTCGACCTCGATGCTGCCGCTGACCGTCTCTAGCCGCAGCTCGCGCGCGGCCGAGCGCAGGCGCTGGGCGCCGCTGACGGTTTCCACCTCGAGCAGGGCCGGATCGGCCTGCAGCTTCACCGCGCCGCTGACTGATTCGATCCCGACCTCCTGGCCGGCGACACCGGTCACTTCGACCTCGGCCGACACCGATTCAACCTGGAGGCTGGCGCCGCGCGGCAGCTTGACCCGCAGCTCGCTGTCGCCGGCGCGCCCGCCGCCGCCCCAGCCGAACCAGCCGCCGTTGCCTCCTCGCGGGTACTCGATGCGGATGCTGAGGCGGTCCGCGTCGCCCTCGATCACAAGGCCCTCGACACCCTCGCCCAGGTGACCGCCGATCTCGACTTCAGGCTGGTCCCAGGCCTCGACCTTGATCAGGCCACGGACGTTGCTGAGTTCGATGCGCGCGTCGGCCTC
>JANJTY010000519.1 GCA_024710865.1 Lysobacteraceae bacterium
CGGCCGCGGCAGAGTTCCTCGTAGATCACCCGGTGCACCTCGGCGCGCGCGGCCTCGGGCGGGATCAGCACCTCGATCCCGAAGCGCTCGCGCAGGCGCCCGCGGTAGAAGGCCTGCTCCATGGTGAAGCGGGTGCCGAGCAGGCCGACGCGCGACAGGCCCGCGGCGCGGATCGCGGCGCCTGTGGCATCGGCGATGTGCAGCAGCGGGATCGACACCGCCGACGCGATCGCATCGGCCACCCGGTGCATGGTGTTGGTGCACAGCACCAGGGCATCGGCGCCTGCGCCCTGCAGGCGACGCGCGACCTCCGCCAGCTCCTCGCCGGCGCGCGCCCAGTCGCCGGTCCGCTGCAGCGCCTCGATGCCGGCGAAGTCCACGCTCCACAGCAGCAGCCTGGCCGAATGCAGCCCGCCCAGACGCGCCTGCACGCCCTGGTTGATGAGGCGGTAGTAGGGCAGGGTCGATTCCCAGCTCATGCCGCCGATCAGGCCGAGTGTCCGCATGACCTTTCGCCCGTGGTGACCGCCGTTCAGTGTGGCAGAGTGCCGCGGGCGCGGGATGCACGGTCGTGAACCGCAGCGCCCCGCATCCTCCTGTCGTCGGAGTTCACGATGCGGTCGCTTGCCCTCGCGCTGTCGCTCGCCCTGTCGCCCGCCATCGCCTTCGCCGACGCCTGCCCACCGCCGGGTGAGACGGCCGCCACCCTGGCCGCGCTGAAGGCGGGCGGCTTCGCGATCGAGGACGCCGGTCGACGCCAGGCGCTGGCCCTTGCCCTGCTGCCCTGCCTCTCGCATCCCGATCCGGCCCTGCGCGACGGCATCGGCTTCGAGGCCTGGTCGACCTGGCTGCGCGCCGGGGCGCTGGATGCGGCCACCCGCGCCGAGGCCATCCGGCGCCTGCTCCCGCAGCTCACCGCGCCGGACGGCGCCGGATTCGGGCCCCCCTTCGCCGCCCTGGTGCTGTCCGAGCTGGCCCGTGCCGAGGCGCGCGATTCGCAGCTCGACGCCGACGCCCTGCAGGACTTCGCCGCGCGCGCGGCGGCCTATCTGCGCGAGGTGCGCGATTACCGCGGTTTCGATCCGGCAGAAGGCTGGCGCCACGGGGTGGCGCACGGCGCCGACCTCGTGCTGCAGCTGTCCCAGCACCCAACGCTCGACCGCGCCGCGCTCGACGCCCTGGCCGATGCCATCGCCACGCAGGTCGCCCCGACCGGTCACAGCTACCTGCATGGCGAAGCCCAGCGTCTGGCCCGCGCGCTCTACTTCATCGCCCGTCGCGGCCTGCACAGCGAGTCCGACTGGACGGCGTGGCTGGAACGCCTCACCCATCCCGCGCCCCTGCCCGACTGGAACGCGGCCTATACCAGCCTCGACGGTCTCGCGCGCCGCCACGACCTCGTCGCCTTCCTCGACCGCCTCTACGTGCTGGCGCGCGAAGGCGGCGATGCAGCGGCCGAGGCCGCGCTCAGGCCGGGGGTAGTCGCGGCGCTGGGGCGGGTGCGCTGACGGGCGACCGGTTCAATCGCCTCGCTCCAAGCGCCTAGCTCAAGCAGTGCAGCGGCGGAACGGCCGATACCACGTCGAGGTACTGCACGAATGCTCCGATTGCGCGAAAGCAGCGTGCGGACCGACCCGTGCAGCGTCGCCGAACGGCCTCGGCTCTTTCCCCTCCCTTTCGCCGCAGGCGAAGGGGAGGGGTTGGGGTGGGGTGCTTTTCCGAGATCAAGGCGACCCCCTCACGGCCGCCAGCGATACCCCGCGCCGTGCATGGTCTCGATCTCGTCGAAGGCCGCGTCCAGGGCCTCGAACTTGCGCCGCATGCGCTTGATGTGGGAGGTGATGGTGGCATCGTCGACCACGATCTGCGCCTCGCGCATGAGCTGCTCGCGGCTCTTCACGTGGCCCGGATGGCGCACCAGGGCGTGGCACATCCAGAATTCGGTGACGGTGAGCGGCACCTCCTGCGCCTGCCAGGTCACGCGCATGCGCTCCAGCTCCAGGCGCAGGGCGCGCAGTTCGAACACCGACTCCCTGGCATCTGGCGCGCGCAGCGCGTCGAGGCGGCGGAACAGGGCCTGCACCCGCGCGGTGAGCTGCGGCAGGCTGATCGACTTCGAGAGATAGTCATCCGCACCCAGGCGCAGGCCGGAAATCACGTCGAGGTCGGAATCGCGCGCGGTCAGGAACAGGATCGGCAGGGTCGCGGCGCGCGCGCGCAGCTCGCGGCAGAGATCGAACCCGCCTTCGGCCTCATCCCCGAGGCCGACATCGATGATGACGAGATCGGGCAGCTTCTGCGCGAAGGCGGTCTGGGCCGAGAGCCGGTCGGCGTAGGCGCGCACTTCGAAGCCGTAGCGGCGCAGCGCCTCGCTGTAGTTGGCGCGGATGGCGGGTTCGTCCTCGACGATGGCGACGTGGCGTGACATCGGCGCCTCAGGGCTCCACGGCGCCGCGCATCGCGCCTTCCGCCAGGGCCGAAACATCGGCCTGGATGCCGCCCGAGGTCACCAGATGGACCGGGCCCGGGCAGGCGGTGCGCACCGCGTTGGCGTCGCGGCAGGCATACGTGCCCAGGACGATGGTGAGGTCCTTGCACGCCACCACATGGCCCTCCAGGGTGCGATCCAGGCGTTTGCCCACCGTGAGGTTCTCCAGCAGCGTGCCGAACTCGCCGTACTCCTTGAACAGCTGGCCGTCCGGGCCGCGCCAGGCGATCTGGATCAGCAGGCCGGGAATCTCGGCCTGGGTCTGGTTGGCGACCGACCACTCCGGCGTGCAGAACGCATCCGGACGACCGCCAGGCGCGTAGCGCAGCACGATGCCCTGCAGGCCCTCGGCGCCATCGCCTGAGGGGGCGGGCGCGGTGCTCGCGTTCGGCGCTGGGGGTGCCGGGTTGGATGCGGTCGCTTCGGTGGAGGCGGGCTCGCCACCGCAGGCAGCCAGGGCAGCGATAAGCGCAAACGACAATACAGAACGCAGGATCATGATCTGAATGAATCTCTGGAGAATGGAGCTTGGGATCGCGGGCCGGCCGGGGTCTCAGGCATCGGAGCGACGCACGGTCGGGGCCGCGTCGATCAGCCAGGCACCACTGTCCAGTAGCTTGGACGTCTTCGCAACCGTGTCAGCGCTGCTCAGCGTCGCGGCCGGATCGAGCATGGTCGCCAGGCTTGCGCAGCACCTGACCGCGGCGACCCAGCTCCCGCGCGCGCAGCACCCGCTGCTGCGCCGCGCCGGAAGCGCCCGCCGGCGGCGGCGCGCTTGCGCTGGGGCGTCGTGGGGGAAGCCTCGTACTCATGCGAATCAGCCTGCGCAGGAGCGGTCAGCGGGTCAAGCGGTGCAGGACGGGCTCACTCCGACGGGCCGGGGTCGGGCGGCACGTAGCGGTAGCCTTCCGGCGTGAGCCAGGCATTGTCCGGCATTCCATTGAGGCCAAGACTCAGCTGCCCACACGCGTCCGCGCTGCCGACGGCGCGCGGTGTCGCACGGATGATGGGGTAGTCGCCGGTCGGGTAAGTGTCGCTCAGCGGCGTGAAGCGCACGATGCCGGAGTCGCAGGTTCCAAGCTCGAGCCAAAGCGTTCCCCACGGCGTGCGCGTGACGGTGGACGGGTTGTCGGTCGAGGCCCTGCGGCCGCCGCTGGTCGAGACCAGCTCGATCTCGGCGCGGTTGTGTTCAAGGTCGGCCACGCAGGTCAGGTACAGCGGATTGCCCTGCGGATCGTAGGTGTACCAGGCCACCGCCACCGACGGCGGGTCGCTCTCGAAGACCGAGACGTTGAAGCCTTCGCCGGAACGGGCCGGGTCGTACCAGAAGCCGCCGTAGGAACCGTCCACCCCGACCGTCACGCGCAGCAGCGCCAGCACGTGACCGGGCCGGGTGAAATCGCCCTCGATCGGGTCGATCTGGAAGCATGAAAGACTGTCGGGCTCCTCGGCACACCCGAGCCCCGTGGCTCCGAGGATGCCGACCGGCTCGGCCTCGGGATTGCCCAGCGAGCCATTGAAGCCCGGATGCGGACGCACCGGCTCGTCCTCGCTCGCGCCGGCCGCAAGGTCCATCTGCCAGCGGTGCACGTACAGCAGATCGGCCTCCCCATTCACCCGCACGCCGGCATCGAGCACGTCGCCGCCGTGCACCTTGGCCACCACCGGTCCCTTGTAGATGCCCGTTTCATCGAACACCTCATACATCCTGGGGTCGGCGTTGCCGACGAAGGCATCGTCCGAGGGCGCCACTTTGGCGACGAAGGAGAAGTAGCGATGCCGTTCCGGGTCCAGGTTCTGATCGCGCGCGGCGACGGCCGCCATCGTCGGTCCGCCCAGGTAGAAGCTGTTGGTGATCATGTTGATCACCGCCTCGGGATGCTCAGCGCGCAGCGCCTCGATCAGCGGCGCGATATAGCCCTCGGACGCCAGCTGCCCCAGTTCCTCGCTGACGCGCTGCCCGAGGTCGAACAGATCGACGCTGCCGTCGTGAAAGACGACGAGGATCGGAAAGATCGTGGGCGTGTAGTTCGTGCGGGGAGCGCCCGGGCAGGACAAGGGCGCGCGGCAGGGCTGCGAGACGTTCTCGACCTCGACGATGGCAAGCCGCGGCGACGCAGCCTCGGACGGCGCTGCGCCCAGCGCGACGAGGGCGAGTGCCAGGGCGGCGATGGCGTGCGGCAGGTTCATGGCGGTGTCCTCCTGGATTGCCCCCGTCGCGCGTGCGCGACGGGTTGAAGCATCCCGGTCCGCGGCCCATGCAGGGCCAGCCGGACCGGCAGCGATCGAACGGATGCGGCTACTCGGACGGGCCGGGGTCGGGCTCCACAAACTGCCAACCTTCCGGCGTAAACCAGTGGTTGTCGGGAGTGCCGAAGAGCTGCAGGCTTTCCAGGCCGCAGGCGCCGTCGGCCCCGACGTTGCGCGGCGTAGCGCGGGTGATGAAGTAGTCGCCGGTGGGATAGGCGTCGCTCAGCGGCTCGTAGAAGACCCGGCCGTCGTCGCACAGGCCGAAACCCAGGCGGATCGTGCCCCACGGCTCGCGGACCACGTTCGCCGGGTTGTCGGTCGAGGCCATCGCGCCGCCGCTGGTGGACACCATCTCGATTTCGGCGAACTGGTGCTGCACGTCACCCACGCCGGTCAGGTACAGCGGATTGCCCTGCGGATCGTAGGTGTACCAGGCCACCGCCATCGACGGCGGATTGCCCTCGAAGATCGAGACGTTGAAGCCCTCGCCGGAACGCGTCGGGTCGTACCAGAAGCCGTTGAAGGAGCCATCCAGGCCCACGGTCACGCGCAGCAGAGCCAGCACATGGCCGGGTTGAGTGAAATCGCCCTCGATGGGATCGAGGTCGAAGCATCGAAGGCTGGTCGGTTCGGTCGCGCATGCGTAGCTGGGCACGCCCAGGATTCCAACCGGGGCGCCTTCCGGATTTCCCAGTGACCCATTGAAGCCGGAGTGCAAACGGACTGGCTCATCCTCGTCTTCACCGGCTTCGGGATCGATTGGACGATTGTCGAAGTACTTCATGTCCTGCTCGTCGTTGAGCTTGACGCCCGCGTCGAGTACTTGACTGCCATGCACCTTGACCACCACCGGCCCTTTGTACGCGCCGTTCTCGTCGAACACCTCATGCATCTTGGGATCGTCGTTACCCACCAAGGCGTCATCGGAGGGGCCGACCTTGGCGACGTAGGAGAAATAACGGTGCCGCGCCGGGTCGAGGTTCTGGTTACGCGCCGTCGGCGACAGGTCGCCAAAGATGCCGCTGCCGTAGTAGGCGTTGGTGATCATGTTGATCACCGCGTCGGGATGCTCGGCACGCAGGGCTGCGATCAGCGGTGCGATGTAGCCCTCCGAGGCCAGCCAACCAAGCTCGGGTCGTGCCCTCTGCCCCAGATCGAACAAGTCGACCGACCCATCATGGAACACCGTCAGGACCGGAAAGAGGGTCGGCGTGTAGTTCGGCCTGGCCGTCGGATTCTGCTCGTTGACGATAGCTCGAAACGGTTGAGAGACGTTTTCCAGTTCGACGATGGTGAGTCGCGGAGTAGCTGAATGAACGAATCCCGCAGCCGTGATGACCAGCGAAAACGCCAAGCAAGGACCAACTGAACGAATCTTCATGTGCGCGCTCCTCACATGCAGCCGGCGGTGTACGTCGCAGGAAATGCAGCGACCTTGTTGCTGCTGCATACGATTCCGTTGCAAGCCCGAACTCTCAGGTAGGTGGTTCCAGATACATTGATGAACGCATCGGTCAAGGAGCCCGTGTAGTAGTTCACCACGGGTGGAGTAAACGAGGAGCTGGCCGATCCCTCCAGAATGTACTGTGTTACCGGGCCGGAAGATGCACTCCAGTCAACGGAGTTGTAGCCAAAACAGGATTCCGAGGTCACGTTAAGCGAACCGGGGGTTGAGGGTGTCGCGGCGGCAGCCTCGACATCGATGCGCGGTATGCTGAAGTTGGCTCCGCCTCTGGTTACCGACTTCAGGACGCCAGTAGACTGCAGCTGATTGAGATAGCTGGCGGGAGAACCTCCCGGGGCAACCTCGCGAAGCAGGGCTATTGCACCCGCAACCTGCGGTGACGCAAGGGACGTTCCTGGAGCAGAATATTCGTAGCCGGACATCCCTGTCGTATATATCTGATCCGTCTGCTGGGAACCCTGCTTCCCGCTGACGGCCATGAGCTTTGTTCCGGAAGAAGCGGCCGTGTAGCCCCACACCGCGTCGTCCTTGTCGACACCCGCAACTGAGATTACATGGCTGATGCATGCCGGCGGCAGCATTCCGTTGACAGCATTGTTTCCAGCAGCGGCGACGACTGCGATACCCGCGTCCACCAGATCCCCGATCGCGGTCACCAGGCCCGGAAACTCAGAATCGCAGGTGGATTCACAGTAAGTGAATTCAACAAATATGCTCATATTGACCGCGGCGATATCGTACGTGGTACGAAGTGCATAAACGCGATCAAGAGCGCCCACAAGATCGGACTCAGTGATCCGGTGCTCTCCATCATCCCCGAATGAAACCACCTGGAGAGATATCAGGTTCGCTGACTTCGCCACACCGTATCCCGCAGCGTTGTTTGCGACTGCGTTGCCTGCGACGTACGTTCCGTGATAAGAAAAATAGCCGACTCCCTCTCTGCCCGAGTTGGTTGCCGTGCTGCCATACGCCGCGCCGCCGTAGCACCAGGAGCCATAGGTGCCGTGTGCTGTCGAATAGCAGCCTTCCGAAACCACCTTGCCACTCAATCCGGTGGCATTGCTCTTCACACCGGTGTCGATAATGGCGATGACCTGACCGGAGCCATCCACGCCATCTGAATGCACGTCATCGGCGTTGAGTAGCGGGATGACGTCGGTCAGCAGCACGCCGCCGCTCTCGGCTTCTTCCTCGATGAACGAGATATGCGGGTTGGCGGCCAGCGCCTCCAGGTGCGCGGCGCTCAGCTGCGCGGCAAGGAAGGCGAAGTTGTCGTAGCGGCGCGCGGCGGCGAGGGGCTCGCGCAGGTTTTCGTCGGCGGCCTGGAGCAGCAGCTCGCGCGTGGCGAGGATGTCGGCGGGCGTGGGTTTCAGCGTCGGCGTGCGCAGGCCGAGCATGACGCGGGTGCGTCCGTCGGGACGCGAGGCTGCGAGCGCCTGCAGCGCTTCAAGCTGAGCGCGGGCTTCGCTGTCGAGTTCACCCGGCCTGCGGATCTCGACCACGGCACGTGCGTCGGCAGCGAGCGGCGAGAGCGCCGCGGCCACCATCAGGGCCAGCGTACATACGATGTTGCCGTGTTGCCGTGTTGCCGTGTTGCCGATGATTGCGTGCTGCATGGGGCTCTCCAGTCCAGTCGGTAGTGCCCCCCCGGTCCTTGGACCCTAGCCCATGGCGGCAACGGGTTCAACCCGTGGACGGAAATTGAGTCCGAATGGTTTGACGCCACGCGCTCGGGATCGGGGTGCTTGAATCGCGAATGCCGGGGCGAATGGGCGCCATTCGATTTGCTCAACGCTAAGGACCATCGTGCTCGGTGTGCACAGTACTTGCCAGCCGCGGGCGGCGGATGATGTCGGTGAACGGAGCGAACCGCATCATTCGCGTTGTGCCGCGAGCGCGCGGTTAGGCTTTGTTGAGCTTTGGAGCAAAGCTTTCGGTGCGTCCTTCGGCCGCTCCGAGCTACTTCTCTTTGCTTGCCCCAATGCTGTCCGGTTAATCCCCGAACAAAATCAATTGGTTGGAGTCGGACTCCGCGGGGAACTTGGAGTTGTTCGGCTGCAGGGCGCATTCCAGCTCGGTTTTCTCGAACAGCACGACGCTCAAAACCTGAAGAATTTCGTACAGGCTGGACCGGCTGCCGAGGCGCTTGCGGAGGATCGCGATCAGCACGTAGACCGCAACCGCGATCCATACCTGCACCAGGACCGCGTTCTGCGTGCGGCCGTAGAACGCCTTGATCCGCAGGTGCTGCTTGATCCAGCGAAAGAAGATCTCGATGCGCCAGCGCTCGCGGTACAGCGCGCCGATATCGGTGGATCGCAGCGCGAAGTGGTTCGTGAGCAGCACGATGCGCGAGCCCGTTTCCGGATCGCGTACGCGAACCCGACGCAAAGGCGCTGGGTACTTGGCGAGGGCGACGTCGCGAGCCAGCACGATCGTGTGGTCGCTGACGATGCGGACACGGTCCTCGACCGGATGCGAGTAGCGCCGCCGGGCCTGCAGATTCTTCTTCGCGCGCATGATGAAGAAGGCACCGGCGCTGTGCCAGCGGTAGAGCCGCGCGAAGTCGAGATAGCCGCGATCCAGCAGATAGATCGCGCCGCGTTCGGGCTCGACCCGGTCGAGCATGTGCACGTCGTGGCTGCGCGAATCGGTCAGCTGGATGACGGTGGGGATGGAGGAGCGGACCTCGAGCAGGGTGTGCAGCTTGATCCCCCCACGTCCGGCGTGCGGCGCATGCGCCCACGGAAATGCTGCCAGGCACACCTCGACCGTGGTGGAGTCGAGCACGAATGCCGCCTGGGCCAGATCGCCTGCCAGTGGCTCGTCGGCATAGAGCGGCAATGCGGTGCGGATCAGGTGCTGCGCCAGCTCGGCGAAGATGCGCCAGTCGCGCTTCTCGTTGGCATCGGCCAAGGTACTGCGCGCCACATGGCCGCGAATGCCGAGATGGAAGAGCTTGCTCTGGTGGGCACGCAAGCACAGCTCGATGTCGCGCAGGCTCTCGCGCCCGGTCAGCTGGGCGAAGGCCATGCACAGGAACTGGTCGAGGCACGAGAACCGCTTCACGTAGCGCTCGCCGCCGTACTTTCGAACAGCGCGTCGGAACGCTGCGATGGGAAGCTGATCCATCAACTGCGAAAAGACGAATCGACCCTCGTGCATGGCGCCGCTCCCTCAGAGGAAGGGACCAGCTTGGAGGAGGGGGAGTCGAAATCGGTGACACCAAGAAACCGGCGATTTCCACCGTCAAAACATGGGGTTGCGCCAGCCTGTCGGGACTTTCCCCGGACAGCATTGGGGCAAGCAAAGAGCAGTAACTCGCTGCCCGAATTGCAGTGAAAGCTCTGCTTTGAAGCTTTACCAAGCCACCCCGCGTGACTGCGGGACGACCTCTGTGATGCGGTTCGCTGCGCTCACCACATCCTACGGACGCTGGCCCAT
>JANJTY010000577.1 GCA_024710865.1 Lysobacteraceae bacterium
CCGGCAACCTTGAAGTCCATGTCGCCGAGGTGATCCTCGTCGCCCAGGATGTCGGACAGCACGGCGAACTTCTCGCCTTCCTTTACCAGGCCCATGGCGATGCCTGCCACCGGCGCCTTGACCGGAACGCCGGCGTCCATCAGGGCCAGCGAAGAACCGCAGACCGAGGCCATCGAGGACGAGCCGTTCGACTCGGTGATCTCCGACACGATGCGGATCGTGTAGGGGAAGTCCTCCATGCTGGGCATCACCGCGGCGACGCCGCGCTTGGCGAGGCGGCCGTGGCCGATCTCGCGCCGCTTCGGACCCATCATCGGACGGGTCTCGCCGGTGCAGTAGGGCGGGAAGTTGTAGTGGAACAGGAAGTGTTCCTTGTACTCGCCGCTGACCGCATCGATGATCTGGCCGTCGCGCGCCGTGCCCAGGGTGGTGGTGACGATGGCCTGGGTCTCGCCGCGGGTGAACAGGGCCGAGCCGTGGGTACGCGGCATCACGCTGGTGCGAACGGCGATCGGACGCACGGTGGACAGGTCGCGACCGTCGATACGCACCTTGGTGTCCAGCACCTTGGCGCGCATGGCCTGGTACTCCAGCTCGCCGAACTCGGCGGCGATGGTCTTGGCGTTCCAGCCCTTGGCTTCGGCCTGGGCAGCCAGGGCCGACATGACCTCGTCGCGCAAGGCGCCGATGGCGGACTTGCGCTCGCCCTTGACGCGGATCTCGAAGGCCTCGGCCAAGCGGTTGCCGATCACGCCGCGCATCGCAGCGACCAGCTCGTCATTGGCGGCCGGCGCGGTCCAGGGGAACTCCTTGGCGCCGACCTCGGCGACCAGCTCGTTGATCGCCTGGATCACGGCCTGCAGCTGCTGGTGGCCGTACATCACCGCACCCAGCATGACGTCCTCGGACAGCAGGGCGGCCTCGGACTCTACCATCAGGACGGCATCCTTCGTGCCCGCCACGACCAGCTCCAGCTGCGATTCCTTCAGCTCGGAGGCGGTCGGATTGAGCAGGTACTGGCCGTCCTTGTAGCCCACCTTGGCGGCGCCGATCGGTCCGTTGAACGGCACACCCGACAGGCGCAGCGCGGCCGAGGCGCCGATCAGGGCCGGAATGTCGCCGTCAATCTCGGGGTTCATCGACATCACCGTGGCGATGACCTGGACCTCGTGGCGGAAACCTTCGGGGAAGAGCGGACGGATCGGGCGATCGATCAGACGCGAGGTCAGCGTCTCTTTCTCGGTCAAGCGGCCCTCGCGCTTGAAGAAGCCGCCCGGGATGCGGCCGCCGGCGTAGAACTTCTCCTGGTAGTCGACGGTGAGCGGGAAGAAGTCGATGCCCTCGCGCAGGCCCTTGTTGGCCGTCGCGGTGACGAGCACGACCGTGTCGCCCATGCTGACCATCACCGCACCGCCGGCCTGACGGGCGATCTCGCCGGTCTCCAGGGTGACGCTGTGGTTCCCGTACTGGAATGTCTTGGTTGTTTTCGCCACGGTGATGAGGTCCTCTGGAGTACGGGATTAGCGACGGAGGCCGAGGCGCTCGATCAGGGTCTTGTAGCGCTCGACGTCGCGGCTCTTGAGGTAGCTCAGCAGGCGGCGGCGCTGGTTGACCAGCTTGAGCAGCCCACGGCGCGAGTGGTGGTCCTGCTTGTGGACCTTGAAGTGTTCGGTCAGGTGCTCGATGCGCGCGGAGAGCAGCGCGACCTGCACTTCGGGCGAGCCGGTGTCGTTCGGCGCGCGCTTGAATTCGTCGATGATCTTCTGGGTGTCGATGACAGCTTCGGACATGGTTTGCAGAGCCTCTTGGCAAGACGGGGACCGCAGGAACGGCGAGCGCGCGGGGCGCCTCCGCACCGCGAGAACCGTCGGTGGGGGAAAGAATTCGCTGGGTTAGCTGTTCAAGTATAGCCGAGCAAGGTCCGTGCCGCAGCCGGCTCAGGCGCCGGACAGCGGCTGCGGCGGACGGAACCCACGCAGCGGAACCAGGGTCCCGGCCGCGATCCGGCCAAGGCCCAGCGCTCGTCCTGCCTGCAGCACGCCCACTTGACCCAGGTCCCCGGCGGCGAAGCCAGCCTGCGCCTGGCCCTGCGCGAAGCGCTCGGCCTGGTCCGCATCCAGCTCGACGGTGGGCAAGCCCGCCAGACCCGCTTCGATGGGCAACAGGGCTGAAGCCAGCGCGGCGTCGCCCTGCCCTGCCAGGGCCTCGATCTCGGGCACCGTCCACAGGCGCGGCCGGTCGAACGGCTCGGCCCAGGTGCGGCGCAGTTCCGCCACATGCGCGCCGCAGCCGAGCGCCTCGCCGAGGTCGGCCACCAGGCTGCGGATGTAGGTTCCGGCGCTGCAGTCGACGCGCAGGCGCAGCGACGACGCGTCGCGCTCGACCAGTTCCAGGCGCAGGATCTCCACCTCCCGTTCCGGCACATCGACCGCCTCGCCCCGCCGCGCCTTGCGGTACAGCGGCTCGCCGCCCTGCTTGAGCGCCGAGTAGACCGGTGGTCGCTGGCGGATGCGTCCGCGGAAGCGCGCCAGCACGGACGCGATCAACGCATCGGACAGCGCTGGAACCGGTCGCGTTTCGAGCACCTGCCCGTCGGCGTCGGCCGTGTCCGTGGTCTGGCCGAGACGGGCCAGGGTCTCGTAGCCCTTGCGCCCAGCCAGCATGAGGCCAGCGATCTTGGTCGCCTCGCCCAGGCACAGCGGCAATAGTCCGGTGGCCAGCGGGTCGAGGCTGCCGGTGTGGCCGCCCTTTTCCGCCCGCAGCAGGTGCCGCACGCGCTGCAGCGCCTGGTTGGAGCTGATGCCCTGCGGCTTATCCAGCAACAGGATGCCGTCGACGCGGCGGAAAACGGTGCGTTGGCGCGGTTTCATGGATCTTCACTGTAGGAGCGGCTTCAGCCGCGACCCAGGCCTGCCCGGGACACCCAGCGCGCCAGAAGCCGCTCCTGCAGAGGGGCTTCGGACCCAATCCTGGCGCACCTCTACTGCGCCGGCGTGTCCAGGTCGCGCAGCAGCGTATCGATGCGTTCGCCGCGGTCGACCGAATCGTCGTAGTGGAAGTGCAGCTCGGGAACCGTGCGCATGCGCAGCATCCGCCCCAGCCGATAGCGGAA
The DNA here is from genome assembly GCA_024710865.1 of Lysobacteraceae bacterium. Lineage (GTDB taxonomy): Bacteria > Pseudomonadota > Gammaproteobacteria > Xanthomonadales > Xanthomonadaceae > JANJTY01. The sequence continues at coordinate 3,113 of JANJTY010000577.1, forward strand.
CTCGGGAGCCAGCTCCTTCAGCGCAGCGAGTGCCTCGGCCGCACGCTCCGACTGCAGCGCGGTGAAGAAGACCTTGGCATGCGCCAGGTCGCGCGTGACTTCGACGTCCGAGACGCTCACCGACGGCAGCCCATGCTCGCGCACGGCCTCATGCACCAGCGCGCCCACCTCGCGGCGGAGCTGGGCGGAAACGCGGTCGGTGCGGGTGAAGGACTTCGTCATGCCGGGATACGGGATTCGGGATTCGGGATTCGCAAGAACAACATTGGGTACCTGTCGGGACTGCGAACACATAGCCCTTCGCCAAGCTCAAGGCGCGGGAGTGGGGCCACGAGGCCGGGGATGCCGGGTTCAGCGAATCCCCAATCCCGAATCACGAATCCCGGCTTCACAGCGTTCTCGCCACCTCGATCCGCTCGAAGCACTCGATCTGGTCGCCGACCTTGACGTCGTTGTACTGCTTCACCGCGATGCCGCACTCGGTACCCATGCGCACGTCGTCGACGTTGTCCTTGAAGCGGCGCAGCGATTCGAGTTCGCCCTCGAAGATGACGACGTTGTCGCGCAGGACGCGGATCGGCTTGTTGCGCCTGACCGTGCCCTCGACCACCACGCAGCCGGCGACGGCGCCGAACTTGGAGCTGCGGAACACGTCGCGCACCTCGGCGACGCCGAGGATCTCCTCGCGCACTTCCACGCCGAGCAGGCCGGACGCGACCTGTTTCACCTGGTCGATGACGTCGTAGATGATCGAGAAGTAGCGCAGGTCGACGCCGCCGGCCTCGATCAGCTTGCGCGCACTGGCGTCGGCACGCACGTTGAAGCCGATGACGACGGCCTTGGACGCGGTCGCCAGCGTGGCATCGGACTCGGTGATGCCGCCCACGCCGGAGGCGATGACGTTGATCCGGATGCGCTCGTTCGAGAGACCTTCGAGCGCCTCGCGCAGGGCCTGCACCGAGCCCTGCACGTCGGCCTTGACCACGAGGTTGAGCACGGCCTGGCCATCGCCCTGGCCCATCTGGGCCATGACGTCCTCCATCCGGTTGGTGGCCTGCTTGACCAGGCGCGTCTCACGGCGCTTGGCCTCGCGCTGCTGCGCGACCTCCTTCGCCAGGCGCTCATCCTCGACCACGGCGAAATCGTCGCCCGCGTCGGGCACGCCGGAGAGGCCCAGCACCTGCACCGGGATCGAAGGCGTGGCTTCGGCCACCTGCCGGCCGTTTTCGTCGAACAGGGCACGCACGCGGCCGTACTGCACGCCGCAGACAAGGAAGTCGCCCTTCTTGAGGGTGCCAGCCTGGACCAGCACCGTGGCGACCGGGCCACGCCCCTTGTCGAGCGCCGACTCGATCACCACGCCGCTGGCGCGCCCTTCGGCCGGCGCCCGCAGCTCCATCACCTCGGCCTGGACCGAGATCGCGTCGAGCAGGGCGTCAACGCCAGTGCCGACCTTGGCCGACAGCGGAATGAACTGGGTTTCGCCGCCCCACTCCTCGGGAATGACCTCAAGCTTGGCGAGGCCCTGCTTGACATTGTCCGGGTTCGCGTCGGCCAGGTCGATCTTGTTCACCGCCACGATCAGCGGCACGTTCGCCGCCTTGGCGTGCTTGACCGCCTCGACCGTCTGCGGCATCACGCCGTCGTTCGCCGCCACCACCAGCACCACGATGTCGGTGAGCTTGGCGCCGCGCGCACGCATGGAGGTGAAGGCGGCGTGGCCCGGGGTGTCGAGGAAGGTGATGGTGCCCTTGGGCGTTTCGACGTGGTAGGCGCCGATGTGCTGGGTGATGCCGCCGGCCTCGCCGGAGGCGACCTTGGTGCGACGGATGTAGTCGAGCAGCGAGGTCTTGCCGTGGTCGACGTGGCCCATGATGGTCACCACCGGCGGACGCGATTCCTGGTCGCCGGCTGCGACGTCGACGTGGGCGATAA
>JANJTY010000586.1 GCA_024710865.1 Lysobacteraceae bacterium
CGCCGAGGGAGATCTTGTGCAGGCCGATGTCGAAGTAGTACATGCTGGCGAAGGTCATCGCCAGCACCAGCGGGATCGATACCGCCACCACCAGGCCGGTGCGGAAGCCGAGCGAGAAGAAGCTGACCAGCAGCACGATCGCCACCGCCTCGGCCAGCACGCGCACGAACTCGCCGACCGAGGCCCGCACCGCCTGCGGCTGGTCGGCCACCTTGGACAGGCTCATGCCCAGCGGCAGGGTCTGCTGCAGGCGGGCGAACTCGTCCTCCAGGCGCTTGCCCAGTTCGATGATATTGCCGCCGGGCTTCATGGCGACGGCGAGTCCGATCGCGTCGGTGCCCATGAAGCGCATGCGCGGCGCGGGCGGGTCGGAGAAGCCGCGCCGCACCTCGGCCACGTCGCCGATGCGGAAGGTGCGCTCGCCGACGCGGATGGGGAAATCCCGCACCGACTCGACCGAGTCGAAGGCACCCGAGACGCGCAGGTGGATGCGCTCGCTGGCGGTTTCGAAGAAGCCCGAGGGCACCACCGCGTTCTGCTCGTCCAGCGCCTGCTGCACCGCCGGCAGCGGGATGCCGAGGTTGGCGAGCTTGGTGTTGGACAGCTCGATGAAGATCTTCTCGTCCTGCAGGCCGATCAGCTCGACCTTGCCCACGTCGCGCACGCGCTGCAGCTCGAGCTGCAGGCGCTCGGCGTAGTCCTTCAGGGTGGCGTAGTCGAAGCCCTCGCCCTGCAGGGCGTAGATGTTGCCGAAGGTGTCGCCGAACTCGTCGTTGAAGAAGGGTCCGACGATGCCGGCCGGCAGGGTGTGGCGGATGTCGCTGGTCTTCTTGCGCACCTGGTACCAGAGCGCGGGCAGCTCGTCCGAGACCATGTCGTCCTTGGCCACCAGGATGATCTGCGACTCGCCCGGGCGCGAGTAGGCGCGGATGAACTCGAACTGGCCGGTCTCCATGAGCTTCTTCTCGATCCGCTCGCTGACCTGGCTGGCGACGTCGGCGGCGCTGGCGCCGGGCCACAGCGTGCGCACCACCATGGCCTTGAAGGTGAAGGGCGGATCCTCGCTCTGGCCCAGGTTGAGGTAGGACCAGGCCCCGACCACGCCCAGCAGCAGCATGGCGTAGAGCACGAGGCCGCGGTTGTGCAGGGACCACTCCGAGAGGTTGAACCGATCCATGGCGTGGTCTCAGTTCGTGCCGGCAAGGTCGACCGGACGGTTGTCGCGGTCCACCGGCTTCACCCGCTGGCCTTCGCGCAGCAGGTGCACGCCGGCGGCGACGACCCACTGTCCCGCCGCGACGCCCGAACGCACCGGCACCCCGTCCTCGCGGTAGGGGCCGAGTTCGACCAGGGTCTTGCGCACGGCCAGGTCCTTGGGATCGACCACCCAGACGTAGCTCAGGCCGTCGTCCGCGCTAACCGCGCCCAGCGGCAGCAGCAGGTTGGCTTCGCCGTTGCGCGGCATGAAGACGCGTGCGCTCTGGCCCAGCTCGGCGCCGATGGCATCGGCCGCGAAGCTGACCCGCGCGGCGAAGGTGCGCGCCTGCGGATCGGCCGCCGGCGCCAGTTCGCGGATCCTGCCGGGCACGCGCTGGCCCTGGCGCGACCACAGTTCGACGATCACGTCCTGGCCGACGCGGTAGCCCTCGATGCGCTGCTCCGGCAGGGCGATGAGCACCTCGCGCTCGCCCTCGACCGCCAGCACGAAGGCGGTCTGTCCCGGTGCCACGACCTGTCCGGCCTCGACCAGGCGCAGCGCGATCACGCCGGCTTCGGGCGCGGCCAGGCGCGCATAGCCGGCCTGGTTCTGCGCCACGTCGAGCTGGGCCCGGACCTGGCGCACGCGCGCCTCGGCGGCGCGGAAGGCGTTCTCGCGCGCCTCGAAGAGCGAGGCGCTGATCAGCTGGCGCTCGAGCAACGACTGGTGGCGATCGCGCTCGGCGCGCGCCAGGGTGAGGTCGGCCTGCGCCGCGTTCAGCTGCGCGCGCACCGCCTCGACCTGCAGGCGCACGTCGTCTGGATCCAGCTCGGCCAGCACCTGGCCGGCCTCGACGCGATCACCCACCTCGACGTGGCGGCGCAGGATCTTGCCGCCGATGCGGAAGGCGAGCTGGGCCTCGTGCCGCGCGCGCACCTCGCCCGAGTAGGCCTCGAACGCGCCGGCGCCGGGCGCGGGCTGCACCACCATGGCCGGACGCACCGGCTCGGGCCGGGCATGGCCGTTGCCGCAGGCGGCGAGCAGCAGCGCGAGCGTGAACGCCAGCGAAAGAAGGAACAGCATGCGGACTGCGTTTGACATGGCTCACGTCCTGCCCGGTCGGTACGGGTTAATATTTGAACTGCGGCGTATAGTATAAATAATAAACCGCGCAGTCCACTATTACTGATGACCTGTCTACGCACGATGACGGAACCGCGACGCAAGCCCGCCGGCCCCGGCCGCCCCAAGGATCTGGAAAAGCGCCAGGCCATCCTCGACGCGGCCAAGCGCCTGTTCCCGCTGCACGGCTACGACGGCATCAGCATGGATGCCATCGCGGCCGAGGCCGGGGTCTCCAAGCTCACCGTCTACAGCCACTTCTCGGACAAGGACACCCTGTTCAAGGAGGCAATCAAGGCCAAGTGCGAAGAGCAGCTGCCGCGCGACCGCTTCGATCTCGGCAGCGGCAACCGTCCCATCCGTGAGCGCCTGATCGACCTCGGCATGGCCTTCCGTGCCCTGGTCAACAGCAGCGAGGCGGTGGCGATGTACCGCACCATGGCGGCGCAGGCCGCCGGCGGCAACGGCAGCAGCAAGCTGGCCCAGCTGTTCTTCGAGGCCGGTCCGCGCCGCACCCTGGACGAGTTCGAGTCGCTGCTGGCGCGCGCCGATGCCGGCGGCGCCCTGCGCGTGCCCGATCCGGTCGTCGCGGCGGAACACTTCTTCTGCCTGATCAAGGGCCTCTGCCACATGCGCGTGCTGATCGGCTGCTGCGAGCCGCCGGGCGAGGCCGAAACCCGCGCGCATGTGGAGCGCGCGGTGGACTTCTTCCTGCTCGCCTACGGCGCGCGTTGATCGATTGCCGGCCCGCGCACTCGCGGCGGGCGCGGTTTCGTGCTGCAATTCGCCCCGAAGCGGGGGTGGCCCGCGTCGCCGGGCTGAGGAAGACCCAGCGAACCAGATCCGGTTAAGACCGGCGGTGGGGAGCGTAGCGACCAAGGCCGGGGCCGGCGCGCGGTCCGCCGGTTAGATCAACCAAACCGAGGTTGCCGC
>JANJTY010000624.1 GCA_024710865.1 Lysobacteraceae bacterium
GCGCGACGCCGAGGCCGCGCTGAGCGCCGCGGCTCCGGAATAAGCCGGTTGTTGAGGACCCTGTCGATGATCGACAGGGTCCGCGCCACCGCGCCGCGCTCGCGCTCGAACAGGTGCCGCGCCGCCGCGCCCATCGCCCGCCGCTGCGCTTCGTTGGCCATCAGCCGCTGCAGCGCGGTGGCGAGCGACTCCGCATCCGCCACGCGCAGGGCAGCCTCCTCGGCCAGCATCTGGTCGGTGACTTCGGTGAAGTTGAACGTGTGCGGGCCGACGATCACCGGCAGGCCCAGCGCCGCCGGCTCCAGCACGTTGTGGCCGCCGATCGGTTCCAGGCTACCGGCCACGAAGGCCACGTCGGCAGCGGCGAAGAAGGCCAGCAGTTCGCCCAGGGTATCCACCACGAAACACTGCGCGTGCGGGCCCGGCAGGCAGTCCTCGCTGCGCGTGGCGGTGGCGAAGCCGTAGGCGCGGCAGAGCTGGACCATGGGGCGGAAGCGCTCGGGATGGCGCGGCGCCACCACCAGCAACGCGTCCGGGAAGCGCCGCATCAGGAGCGAGTGGGCTTCTATCACGGCTTGCTCTTCGCCCTCGTGCGTGCTGGCCGCGACCCACACCGGCCGCTGCGCACCCCAGGCCTCGCGGAACGCCGCACCCTGCACCGCGAGCTCCTCCGGCACGCGCATGTCGTACTTCAGGTTGCCCGCGATGGACAGCCGCTCGGGGCGTGCGCCGAGGTCGAGCAAGCGTTCGGCGTCGGGCTGCGACTGCGCCGCCACCCAGGTCGCGGCGCGGATCGCCATCCGCGCCAGCGGCCGCACCGGACCGTAGCCACGCAGCGAGCGCTCCGACAGGCGCGCATTCGCCACCACGATGGGGATACCGCGCGCCTGGCAGGTCAGGAACAGGTTCGGCCAGATCTCCGTCTCCATGATCACCGCCAGGCGCGGCCGGGCCCGATCCAGGAAACGCCGCACCGCCGCCGGCAGGTCGTACGGCAGGTAGACGTGGGTCAGGCTGCCTCCCCACAGGCGCAAGGCGCGCTCGGATCCGGTCGGCGTGACCGTGGTGAGGACGAAGGGCGAATCCGGATAGCGTGCGCGCAGGGCCTCGAGCAGCGGCGTGGCGGCGTTGACCTCGCCGACCGAGACCGCGTGCACCCAGATCGAGTCCTTCAGGCCGGGATCGGGGAAGATGCCGAAGCGCTCGAACCAGCGCCGGTAGTAGCCGCGCAGGCGCAGGCCGCGTGCCGCCAGTCGGTAAAGGATCACCGGCGTCAGCAGGTACATGGTGGCGGTGTAGAGGCCGCGCATCAGGGCGCGGCCGAGGCGCCGGCTCAGCGACATGTCAGCCCCGCGGCGAACGCGGGCGGGGATCGCGCGCGCACCGCGGCCTGTCGGTTCCGATCCGAGCCTGGGTTTCGCGCAACGACCGATCCCGCCGTGTGTGGACGGCGCAGGATACCGGATGGGGCCGGGTAGAATCCGCCCATGCCCTCGCCCCTTCCCCTGCCGCGCGCGCTGCTGGCGCCGCGCCACTGGCCCGTCTGGCTGGGCGTCGCCCTGCTCTGGCTGGCCGCGCGCCTGCCCTGGGCGGTGCAGCGCGGGCTGGGTGCAGCGCTGGGGATGCTGCTGTACCTCCTCGCCGGTTCGCGTCGGCGCACCGCCGCGCGCAATCTCGAACGTTGCCTGCCCGAGCTTTCGAAGGCCCGGCGCGGTGTCCTGCTGCGCGCCAATTTCCGCGCGATGGGCATCGGCCTGTTCGAATTCGCCCGCGCCTGGTGGGGTTCGATCGCGCCCCTGCGGCGCAGCGCCGTGATCGAGGGCGTGGAGCACATCCGCGCCGCGCACGCGGCCGGGCGAGGCGTGCTGCTGGTCTCGGGCCACTTCAGCACGCTGGAGATCTGCGGCCGCCTGCTCTGCGACCATGTCGCGGTGGCCGGCATGTACCGCCGCCACGACACCGCGCCGATGGAGTGGGCGGTCAAGCGCGGCCGCCTGCGCTACGCACGCGCCATGTTCGCGCGCGAGGACGTGCGCGGCGCGATACGCCACCTCAAGCAGGGCGGCCTGCTGTGGTACGCGCCGGACCAGGACATGCTCGGGCGCGACACCGTGTTCGCGCCCTTCTTCGGCCTGCCCGCGGCCACCATCACCGCCACCCACCAGTTCGCCCGGCTGACGGGCTGCGCCGTGATTCCCTTCGCGCACCGACGCGAGGGCGGACGCTACATCCTGACGGTGCAGCCGGCGCTGGCGGACTTTCCATCCGCCGATGCGGCGACCGACAGCGCGCGGGTCAATGCCGCGATCGAGGCCATGGTGCGGGCCGCGCCGACGCAGTACCTCTGGCTGCACCGTCGCTTCAAGCGTCAGCCGCCCGGCAGTCCGCCCTTCTACGGTTGAGCGGGGCGCGTGCCGAGCAGGCCGGCATAGAGGCCGAGCAGCAGGAACAACAACAGGCTCCAGACGCTGCTGTAGGACGCGAAGTGCGTGTTGAGCGGAAACAGGCAGGCGACCAGGGCCAACCCCGCCGGCGCGACGCGCGCCCGCGCGGCGGGATCCGCGTGCAGCCAGGCGCGCAACGCCAGCAGGGCGGCGGCCAGCCAGAGCAGCAGCCCGATCAGGCCGGTCTCGGCCAGCAGCTCCAGCACGAGCTGGTGCGGGTGGTGCGGGATGCCCTCGCCGCTCCGCAGCCAGGCATCGTCGGGTGGCGTGTGCGACGCATACGCCGCACGGTAACCACGCACGCCCACGCCGTTGACCGGATGCGCGAGGAACATGCGCCAGGCCGCGGCCCAGATCGCGGGGCGACCGGTGAGCGCGATGTCCAGGCCGGCGCGATCGGCCTCCAGCACGGCAGCGGTGCGCGCAAGACGTGCCTCGAAGCGCGGCGACAGGCTGGCCGCCAGCCACACCGCGGCGAGGCACAGCGTGCCGGCCAGGAGCAGCGCACCGGCTCCGCGCCAGCCGCCGCAGGCCTGGCGCCAGAGCAGCCAGCCCAGCACCAGGGCGTAGCTGACCCAGCCGGCGCGGGCCCCGGCCAGCAGCACGACCAGGCCGACCGCGAATCCGCCCGCGGCCAGTCCGGGCCAACCACGGCGCTGCGCGAGCGGCAGCAGCAGGAAGGGCGCGAAGGCCGCGAGGGCCGGGCCCAGTTTGAGGTCATCGGCTCCGAACACACCCGAGAGCCGGTCGGCGCTGGCCGGGCCGCCCAGGCTGAAGCCGCTCGTGGCCTGCAGCAGGCCATCCAGGGTCCAGAGCGCGACGATGCCGGCCAGGCCCAGCAGCACGCGTCGCGCCCGTCCGGCGTCGGCCAGGACGGCCACGGCGAAGGCCAGCCAGGGCAGGTAGCGCAGGTCGAACAGGCACTCGCGCAGTACACGCCCGGGACGCCATGCGTCCGGCGCGGAGAGCGCCTGCGCCAACCAGAAGGCCGCGAAACCCGCCAGCGCCACACGCCAGGCCGACTGCGGCAACGCCAGCCGGTCGCGAAGCTGCCAGACCAGGGCCATGAGCGCACCGGCCAGCAGCGGCAGTTCGGCCGCACGCCCCAACGGCAGCAGCAGCGGCACCGCGAGCAGCAGCCAGACGCTCCAGGCCGGTACGCGATCAACCACCGGCGACCTCGGCGTACAGCGCCAGCGTTGACTGCTGCATCGCGCTCAAGGTGTACGGGATCGCTGGAGGCGGCGGCGGCGCCGCTTCGAGCAGGCTGGCGGCCCGCGCCAGCAGGCCTTCGGCCTCGCCCAGCGGCACGGCGCCGGCCGGGTACAGTTCATCCAGCAGTTCGCCCACGCCACCGTGCGCCCAGCCCAGCACCGGGCGACCGATGGCGAGGGCCTCGATCACGGTGCGGCCGAAGGCCTCGGGCTTCTCCGACAGCTGCAACACCAGGTCGCTGCAGGCGTAGGCCTGCGCCACGTCGCTCCGCGCTGGCGTGATGGTCAGGCGCTGCGCCACGCCGAGGGCCTCGGCCTGCGCGCGCAGCTCATCCAGGTAGCGCTCGCGCCCGGCCTCGGCCGCGCCCAGCAGCCAGAGGCGCGCGTCCACGCCGCGCCCGACCAGGCCCGCCAGCAGCGTGATCGCCGCAGCATGGCCCTTCAGGCGCGTGCCACGGCCCGGCATCAGCAGCAGGCGGCCGCGGTCCAGGGCCGGCCAGTCCTGCGCCAGCGCCGCACGCCAGGCCGGATCAGCGCGCAGGCCACGCGGGAAATCGCCGGGCTCGATGCCGCGCGGAATCACCCGCAGGCGCGCGGGATCGGTGTCGGGATAGTGGCGCAGCAGGTGCTGGCGCACGCAGCCGGACACGCAGATCACGCGTTCGCCACGCGCCATGATGGCGCTGTAGGGCGAGGGCGAATTGAGCCCGTGTGCGGTGGTGAGGAAATGCGGACTCGGCTGCGGCAGTCCGCGCAAGGCGAGCTGCGCGATCCAGGCCGGCAGACGCGAACGCGCGTGCACGATGTCCGGCCGCAGAGCGGACAGCAGGCGGCGCAGGGTCCAGACATGGCGCAGGACCCAGGGCCGCTTGCGTCCCAGGTCGAGCGCCACATGCTCGCTGCCTTCGACTTCGAGCTGCGCCACCAGGCGCCCGCCGGCCGAGGCCACCCGGCTGGGGGGGCCGGCCGCGACCAGGGCGCGCGCGATCTCCAGCGTGGAGCGCTCGACGCCGCCGGATTCGAGCGCCGGCAGCAGCTGCAGCACCGTCAGCCGGCGCACGGCGCGCGCGGCCGGCGCCTTCAGTCGACCAGCACGTACTGCGCGCCGCAGTACGGACAGGTGGAGCGGCCGCCTTCATCCTGGATCGGCAGGTAGACGCGCGGGTGCGAGTTCCACAGCGCCATCGACGGCAGCGGACAGCTCAGCGGCAGGTCGGCGCGGCGCACCTCGTAGCGACGCTCGGCGTTGGCCGGCTGGTTCGGGGTCGAAGCGGCGGGAGTCGGCATGGGCGCAGGCAGGCGATGCGGGTGGCGCGCATTCTACACCGCGGCTCCGCGCCCGCCGCGGCGCACCAGGTTGATCCAGCGCAAGCGGTCATCGCGTCGGGGCGCGGATACTGCCCGCACCCAACCCGCAGGAATCCGCCATGGCCAAGCGCAAGTCCGATCCCGAAGCGCCCCGCACCGATGTCGACGTCCTCGTCGCCAAGCGGCTCGAACTGCCCGCCAAGTCCGGCGCCCGCCTCGATCAGAGCGACGAGTCCGGCCGCCTGCAGGGCTTTATCCGTCGCGTCGGCAAGCCGGCGCCCGAAGGCATGCCGCGACTGCTGGTGGCGATCGACGGCTCCAGCATCAGCCGCCGGGTGATCGACACCCTGGTGAGCTGGCGTCACGCCTCGCAGTGGCCGTTCGAGGCGCACCTGCTCAACGTGCAGCCGCAGCTGGCGCAGAAAGAGGCGAAGAAGTTCCTAGCGACATGGGCGGAGACCGATACCGCGTTCGTGCGCGCCATGCTGGAGAAGGCCGGCATGGACTACGTCCTGCACGTCGCGATGGGCGATCCGGCCGAGGCCGTGCTGGCCCGCGCCGACGCCATCGGCGCCAGTCAGATCGTGATGGGCACGCGCGGCCAGAACCTGCTTGGCACCGTCCTGCTCGGTTCGGTCGCGTACAAGGTCGTGCACGGCGCGCACCTGCCGGTGACGCTGATCCGCTGAGGCTCCCGCGAAGGACGGATTCGGCCGCAACGCCTGAACGGGGAACCGTCTGGAGTCCCTCCTTCCCGCTGACCTCTGGCAGGCGCGGTCCTGTGAGCAGCGAAAGCGCCGCCCACGCGACCGCCCGCGTCGCTGCGCGCAGGGCGAGTTGCTCTCGCCATCGCGATGTGTTGCTGAACACGGTCATCGCCGCCGCTCCTGACTCGAATACGCGACGAGCCCCGCGATGGCATCGCAGGTCCCCAGCGACGCGGCTGCGCGGGTGACGCAACCGTCTTTGCCCGTCTGACGCCTCGCCGGCCCGCGCTCCCGATCACTGCCTCGCCATCCACGGCATCGGTCGCCATCGCCCCCACCCGGTACCGCTTCCCGCGTGCAGTTTGAATTCGCCGCTGGCGCACGACACTCCACTCGGCGCTCCGAAGCGCATGATTAGGCATGCTGCACTGCAGCGCATCGCTATACTCCGCGTCCCGTCCGTCGCCTCCGGCCCCGTCATGACCGTCGACCGCCTGCCCGTCCGCCGTGCCCTGCTCTCGGTCTCCGACAAGACCGGCCTGATCGAACTGGCTCGCGGATTGGCGAACCTTGGCGTCGAGTTGCTCTCCACCGGCGGCACGGCCAAGGCCCTGCGCGAGGCTGGCCTGGCAGTGCGCGACGTGTCCGACCTGACCGGCTTTCCCGAGATCATGGATGGACGGGTCAAGACCCTGCATCCGAAGGTGCACGGCGGCCTGCTCGGCCGCCACGGCCTCGACGAGGCGGTGATGGCCGAGCACGGCATCGCGCCGATCGACCTGCTCGTGCTCAACCTCTATCCCTTCGAACAGGTCACCGCACGGTCCGACTGCAGCCTCGACGAGGCGGTGGAGAATATCGACATCGGCGGCCCGGCCATGCTGCGCGCCGCGGCCAAGAACTTCGCCCGCGTCGCGGTGGCGACCGATCCGGCCCAGTACGACGCACTGCTGGCCGAGCTGCGCGGGCAGGCCGGCGAATTCTCCGCCGCGACGCGCTTCGCGCTGGCGGTGGCGGCCTTCAACCGCGTCGCGCAGTACGACGCCGCCATCGGCAATTTTCTTTCATCGATCGAACTCGATGGCGCGCGCCAGCTCTTCCCGGCGCAGCAGCACAGCAACTTCGTCAAGGTCATGGACCTGCGCTACGGCGAGAACCCGCACCAGCAGGCCGCCTTCTACCGCGACCTCTGGCCGGTGCCGGGCACGCTGGCGACCTTCGCGCAGAAGCAGGGCAAGGAGCTCTCCTTCAACAACCTCGCCGACAGCGATGCGGCCTGGGAATGCGTGCGCCAGTTCGAGGCGCCGGCCTGCGTCATCGTCAAGCACGCCAACCCCTGCGGTGTGGCGGTGGCGGGCGCCATCGGCGCGGCCTACGAACTGGCCTACGCCACCGATCCGACCTCGGCCTTCGGCGGCATCATCGCCTTCAACCAGCCGCTCGACGGCGACACCGCACGCACCATCGTCGAACGCCAGTTCGTTGAAGTGGTGATCGCACCGGCCTATCACGACCTGGCG
>JANJTY010000630.1 GCA_024710865.1 Lysobacteraceae bacterium
GCGCGCCGAGAGCACGAAGCTCATGCGCCCGCACACGTCCTCCTGCTGCAGCTTGACGCCGCGCGGCAGCAGGGTGTGGTGGTCGATGAAGGACTTCATGGCCTCGAACACGCCGGCGCGCAGGCCCGACTCATGGGTGCCCCCATTCACCGTGGGGATCAGGTTGACGTAGGACTCGCTGGGCACGGCCGACTCGAACCAGGCCAGCGCCCAGGCTGCGCCTTCGCCGGGGGCGAAGCTGGCGTCGTCCTTGCCCGCGTACTTCTCGGCGGTGAAGATCGGCGCCACCGCCTCGATGTCGCCAGCGAGTTCCCTGAGGTAGCCGGCCAGGCCCTCGGGGTAGGACCAGGTCTTGGTCAGCACCGGGCCGCCGGCCTGCTCGATGTCGAGCCGCACCGCGACCCCCGACAGCAGCACCGCCTTGGAGCGCAGCAGGCGCTCGAGTTCGTTCATTGGCACGCGCGGCGACTCGAAATACTTGCCGTCCGGCCACACCCGCACCCGGGTGCCGGTCTGGCGGCCGCATTCGCCCTCGATGCGTACCGGGCTGATCGTCTCGCCGCCGTCGGCAAAGTCGATGCGGTGGATCTTGCCGTCGCGCTTCACCTCGACTTCGATGCGGGTCGACAGCGCATTGGTCACCGACACGCCGACGCCGTGCAGGCCGCCCGAGAAGGCGTAGGCCGAGTTGCCCTCGCGCTTGTCGAACTTGCCGCCAGCGTGCAGCCGGGTGTAGGCCAGCACCACTACCGGCACCCCTTCTTCGGGATGAAGGCCGACCGGAATGCCGCGGCCGTCATCTGCGACGGTGATGGAGCCGTCGAGGTGCAGGGTGACCTGGATCTTTTTCGCAAAGCCGGCGAGCGCCTCGTCGGCGGCGTTGTCGATCACTTCCTGGATGATGTGCGCCGGGCTGTCGGTGCGGGTGTACATGCCGGGGCGTGCGCGCACCGGCTCCAGCCCCTTCAGGACTCGGAAGGACGATTCGTCGTACTGCGTTGGAGTGTCTTGCTTGCCAGCCATGCTGCGCGCCCGTTCGGTGTCACGAAGGGCGCAAGGATAGCAGAGAGCGCGTGGCTGATGAGACTGCAGGACTGGATAAAGATTCAGGCACTGCCGAGCATGCGGCCGCCGCCGGTAGGCTTGGAGAGGCCGTCGGCGTCGTACAGTTGCGGGTGGTTGGCGGCCGACAGCAGGATGGACAGGGCAGCCTGGTTGCCGGCCATGCGTTCGAGGATCAGCTTGCCGTTGAGCGCGTTGCGGTCGCGGGCCTGGCGGGCCGCGCTGACCAGTTCGTCCCAGCGCACCAGCACGCGCGGCAGGTTGCCGAAAAGCGTGCGCATGGCCGCGTCTGCGCTGGTGAGCGCGGCACGCCCCAGAAGGCGGCTGCGTTCGTCGGTGAGCCGCTGCAGCTGTCGATAGCGCTCGTTCTTCTCGTTGGCGATGGCCAGCAGGGCGTCGGTGTCGCCTTTGATCAGCACGGCCTCCTCGCGGTCGAGCAGGGCGAGGAACTCACCCAGCTGGAGCAGTTCGGCCTCGACCAGGAGGGCGATGCGCTGGAGTTCTGCTGGCGGTTGGGCGGTAGTCTGCATGGGGTCGGGCCGGCGTGGGCAGGAAGTTCGCGTGCGCGAATCTTAACGCTCCTGGCTTACCCGCGCGAACCCAGCATTTCCCTGACGCTGTCGAGGAGCCCGTCGGCAATCCGGCTGGCGTCGACCTTGAAGCGGCCCTCGGAGATGGCCTGGCGGATCTCGTCGACGCGCTGCATGTTGACCTCGGGCGTACCGGAGATCGTGCTTTCGGCCTTGCGCATGAGCGAGGCCATCGGCGAGATCTGGACGCTTTCGGCGCTGCTCTGTGCTTCGGTCTTGGCACGCGCAGCTGGCGCGCGGTTGTCCTGTGCGGGCGTGGGGACGTAGGCCTTGCCCGAGCTTTCGATCTTCATGATGGTTTCCAGGAACACTATGAGTCGAAAGGGTCTACGGCACCCCTTCGCTAAACTTTAGCGAATTATCCGCTATGTCGAAGCCTGTGCCCTCGCCGTATCAAAAACCCAGCATGACACCGCCGTCGGCACGCGCCACGCCGTGGACGATCTGTCCGCCAGGCAGGCGTACGCGGACGCGTTCTCCGGGCGCTGCGTCGTTGAGTGCCTGTCCTTCGCCGGAGACGGTGAAGCCTTCGCCCTGAGTGTACACCTGGACGGGGCGGCCGCGGCTGACCGCGTTGGCTTGCCGGAGCACGCTTGCGCGCAGCGGCATGCCTTCGGCTACCGCGAAGCGGGTGATGTGACCCACGGCCTGCTCCGGCGCCGAAAGGACGTTGTCTGGAAGGGCGCTCAGTTCGCCCTCGCGGACTTCGACATCGACGGCGTCGAGGCGCTCCGATGAGCGCAAGGCCCGTGCAGCGACGAGGTAAGGGCCGAACACCTGCACCCGTGCCTGAACGTAGGCGGTCCATGGCATCGGCGCGTCGCAGCGGATGCCCACGCTGATCGCACCCCACGGGCGCACCCCTGGCGGCAGGAAGGGGACGATGCTGGCGCAGGCCGGCAGCCGGTTTGTCGGGTCGAAGCGGTTTACGCCGATACGGATGTCGCCGGGCATGCCCTGGACCTCGTGCTCCAGAAACGCCTGCACCGCGTGTTCGATCGGCTCCGAGGGCTGGTGGGCGGAGGCGGCCGTCGCCACGATCGTACTGGCGAGCAGGGCGCCGATGCAGCGGCTGGGGCCGCGTCCCGGCGTGCCCGGGCGGGCGCGAGGGAAAGAGGTCGCGGACGTGTTCATGGGTGGGATTGCAGCACGCTCCGAGGGACAGGGCAAGGCGGCAGCTTTTGCCGCGATGCGCGGGCAAGCGGCAAAGAAGGGCTGCTTTCCGCGGTCTTATCGCGAGAGTGGAGGCCCGCCATGCCTCGTAACATGGCTGGCATGAAAGCTGCGACCACGGGTTCATGGAAGCCCGCCATGCCGCATTCACCCGTGCCGCGATGGTGCAGCCCGTTCCCGAGGCCATGCGATGAAGACCCTAGTCGACAACCAGTTCCGTTTCCACCAGACCGCGCTGAACCTGCAGGCGTACCGGCAGGAGTTGCTCGCCTCCAACATCGCCAACGCTGATACGCCGCACTTCAAGGCGCGCGACATCGACTTCAAGAGCGCCCTGCAAGGGGCGATGACAGCCGCGCGCAGCGGTGTTGCGCTCCAGACCACGCATGCCGGACACATCACGGGTGGTGCCTCCGCGAGCGCGGAGAACTACG
>JANJTY010000639.1 GCA_024710865.1 Lysobacteraceae bacterium
CGCAGACAACGCCACAGGACATCCCGGAGCCGGAGGAGCCCACCGGAATGCCGTAGATGGCCGCATTGCGCAACCAGCGATCGACGTTGGTGTGGTCGTTGAAGATCCACACGCCCTCATAGATTCCGTAGTTATCGACTGCACCAGGACCTGGAATGATATTTCCTTCGTTATCGATAGAACCGCCGGGTTCGAGCTTAGCCACCACCAGGTTGTTCTTGTCGAGCCTGAACGTCGACTGGGAACCGTCCGACCAGCGGACGACCACCAGGATGGACAGGTCCTGCCCGAGCACAGACGAAGCGCCGCTCGACACTGCGCTCCAGACCGCATTGATGACATTTCCGAGCATGGCGCTCGACGAGGCGAACCGGTTCGCCAACGCCATTCCGAGCTGGGTTCGGGCTGTTCCGGAATAGGCGATGTCGTAGGCGTTTCCATTGCCGAAGCCGCCCGGCATGAACGGAGAGTCCACGGAAACTTCTACCCGGTGGGTTTTCGCATAGCCGTTCACGCGGAGGGCCGCCTCGAGGATCACGAACTGATCCTGCATCCAGGGATCGACCGGGGCGGGCATAGCCTCCCAGGGCTCGCCAGCGTACGGGCGTTGGACAAGAAAGCGATGGAGCTGGTTGTTGCGCACATCCACCACGTAGTGGTCGCCGATCCCGGCGGCCAGCGCGGTCTGCTCATACGCCGCGTAGCTGCAGCCTTCGCAGGACAGAATGGCGGCCTTGGAGGCTCCGCAAGCGAACAGCAGCGCGAGCATCAGGGCAACAAGGGGCAGCCTCTGGACGATATCCATTCGGTTGGTTCTCCAATTTGAAGGGAAATACATGTGAATGCATGTGGCGCACCGGCAGCGCCACCGGGTCGAGGTTATCGAATGGGGGGGGGTGCCAATCAAGCGAACCCGGCCGCGCGCCACCATCGGGTTATCGCGGTGCTTGCTCATCTCACACGGGCAAGGCAGTACGCAGTCTCGCACTCGAATCAGATAGGCACTGACGAACGGCACTGAACCCGCGCCGCATTGGCCCGTCCTAACCACCGGAACGCCCGCGCTGCGACCGGCCCTGTAGCCACCTCTGCATTTCCGCCATCGGGAATCGAACGGGCATCGCCCCGGACGGGGGCATGGATGCCAGTCATCTCGGGCCAGCGGCCGCAGCGATCCAGCTCGAACTACCCGCCCACCCGCCGCTGCGGCGCGAAGTCGATGCTGGCCACGGCGCCGCGTTCGGGCTCGGGCCTGGGTGCGATCGAAACCTTCCAGCCGTACAGCTCGCACAGGCGCTGGACGATGGCGAGGCCGATGCCGGCGCCCTTGGTGCCGCCGGCGCCGGAGCCGCGGTAGCCGCGCTCGAACAGGCGGCGCGCGTCTTCCTCGCTGAGGCCGGGGCCGGTGTCCTCGACCCGCACCCGCTGCGGTTCGATCCGCACCACGACCTCGCCTTCGCGCGTGTACTTGCAGGCGTTGCCGATCAGGTTGGCCAGCGCCACCGCCACCACCGGCTCGGGTGCGTCGACCAGCACCTGCGCCTCGCCCTCGACGCGCAGCTCGACCGGGCTGCGCGCCAGGTTGGCGCGCTGCGCCTCGACCTGCTGCTCGGCGATCCGGCGCAGGTCGGCGGCGCCGCCGCCGCGCTCGTTGCGCGAGAGCATCAGCAGGGAGGTGATCAGGTCGGTGGATTGCTGCACGGCGCGCTCGATGCGCTGTAGGCGCTGCTTGGCCTTGTCGCCCAGGTCGGGCTGGGCCAGGAGCAGTTCGGACGCGCCGCGGATCACCTGCAGCGGCGTGCGCAGCTCGTGGCTGACGTCGGCATTGAACTCGCGATCGCGCCGCACCAGCTCGGTCAGACGCTCGGCGTAGTCGTCCAGCGCCTTGGCCAACTGGCCGACCTCGTCGTCGGCGAAATGCGGCGCCAGCGGTTCGGGCTGGGCGCCCTTGCTGAAGGCTTCCAATCGGGCCGCCAGGTCCGATACCGGCTGCATCACGCGGCGCGAAGACCACCAGCCCAGCAACAGGGCCAGCAGCGAGAAGGCCACCACGGCGAAGCCGAGCGCGATGATCAGGTTGCGCTGGCTCAGGGTTTCCTGGGTGATGTCGTACCAGAGGAAGAACCAGTAGTCATCGTCCTTTCGCACCGCCAGCTTGTAGCGTCCTTCGCGCGGCCCGCCTGCCGTGCCCTGCAGGTCGTGCACGCCGTTGGGCAGCGCCTGCCACTCGAAGGGCACGTTGGCGAAACGGCGCTTGCTGTACGTGATGCCGCCGATCTTCTCGAACGGCACGCCCGCCACGCTTGGATCGACGTAGAACGAGTTGGCGTAGTCGTCGAGGTTCCTGGCCAGCGCATCGCCGATCAGCTGGTTTTCCAGGCGCTCGCGCAGCGTCACCGTCGCCAGTGCGAACAGGGCGGTCAGCCCCGTGCCCAGCAACAGGAAACTGATGACGATGCGGCTTCTAAGCCGGCGTCGATACCGCATCGGGTTCAGCCAGGCGATAGCCGATGCCGTGCCTGGTGTGGATCAGCGGCCGGTCGAAAGGCTTGTCCAGCGCGGCGCGCAGGCCGTGGATGTGGACCCGCAGGCTGTCCGAATCGGGCAACTCCTCGCCCCAGACCCGGGTTTCCAGGTCCTGTCGCGTCACCACCGCAGGCGATGCCTCCATCAGGCACTGGAGGATCTTGAGGGCGGTCGGGTTGAGGTTGATCGAGCGCCCCTGGCGGATCACTTCCAGCGTGTCGAGGTTGTATTCAAGGTCGCCCACCTTCAGCACGCGCGGCGAGGCGCCCTTGCCACGACGCTGGATCACCGCGAGGCGGGCTTCGACTTCCTGCAGCGCGAAGGGCTTGACCAGGTAGTCGTCGGCGCCGGACTCGAATCCGGCCAGCTTCTGCTCCAGCGCATCGCGCGCGGTGAGCATCAGAACCGGCGTCTGCTTGCGGGCGTCCTGGCGCAGTTTGCGACAGACCTCCAGCCCATCCATGCCGGGCAGGTTGAGGTCGAGCACGATCGCATCAAAGTCGTTGACCACGGCCAGGTGCAGGCCGGTGACGCCGTCGGCGGCGAAATCGACCGTGTGCCCGCGGTCCTCGAGGTAGTCGCCCAGGTTGGCGGCGATGTCGCGGTTGTCTTCGATCACGAGTATGCGCATGGGCGCTAGCTTACCGCGCGCGTGCCCAACCGAGTGCAGGCACGCGACACTCCAGCGGGGGCGCGTTCACCCGCCGCGACAGAGGCGCGAGCCAGTGCGCACGACACAGCGATCCGGATCCTCGCCTTCGCTCAGGCGAAAGGCGAAGCTGCGGCTCTGGCGCGGGAGGCCCGTCCCGGGCCGCTCGAAGCGCCAGAACTGCAAAGCCTGGCGGGCAGCGCTGGCGAATGCGGTCTCGCGCGGCGGATCGATGGCCACCACCTCGATGTCGACCGGGCGTCCTTCCGCGCTGATGTCGAAGGCGAGCATCACCTCACCCTCGACGCCGTGCGCGAGCGCGTCGGCCGGGTAATCCGGGGCGCGGTAGCGCAGCAGGCGCGGCAGCGCAGGCTCGTCCGGGTCCGCGGCGACGGCGCCCGACGACTCGATCGCCGGTCCCGAGATCGGCAGGGCGATCGCTTCCAACGCGAGCACGGGCGGCGCCATCGCACTGGCGTCGATGTCCGGCCGCGTCGGCACGGCGACCGGCAGCGCGGCTCCAGGCACCTCAGCCGCTGCGTCCGCTGAGGGCAGGTTAGGCGGACGGGGGCGCAATCTCGCTGCCGGCCCCATCCGCTCCAGCGCTGGCATCATCAGCGGCAGTGGCTCGATAGCAAGCCGCAGCGATGCCGGCACGAACTCCGTGATCGGCGAAACCGCAGCTGGACGGCGCAGGTCCATCGCGAGCGTTGCAAGCGCAGCGCCTAGCACCGCGGCCAAGACGCCGACGCGATGACGCCGTCGCTGGCGCGGGCGCTGCGTCACTCCCAAGATTCGCTCGATGCGCGGCATCAACACGCCGCCGGTGGCGGCCAGTGCGAAGGCAGGCCCCCCGACCGGCTGCGGCTGCGATTCAGCCACGGCGAGAAGGGCACGGGCATAGGCAACGCGATTGCCGAAATGTTCTCCGACCAAGTCGTCGCAGCAGTGCTCCCGGTCTTCTCGCACCGTTTTCGAAACCCAGTGCACGGCAGGGTGGTAGAACAGCACGATCTCCAGCGCGCTTTGGAGCAGGTTGGCGAGATAGTCCCAGCGTCGCACGTGGGCAATCTCGTGCGCGATCAGGAGTTCGAGCTGACGGACTGGCAGGTGCAGGCAGAGCGAAAGCGGCAGCAGAATGACTGGGCGCCACCATCCGACCACGATCGGCGTGGCAAGCGCCGACACCACCCGCAGCGGGACCGGCCGGGCCAGACCCATGTGGCGCGCAATCGCATCAGCCGCGGCCTGAAGCGTCACGGACGCCGCATCGGCGCGCCGGCAGAGACGCTGCAGCATCACCCAGCGCCCACCGGCTCGAACGCCGAGCAGGACCACGCCCAGGACCCAGGCAGCGACCAGCAAGGTCATCCAGTCCTGAGCGCGCGCGGAGCCTGCTTCGTTGAGAGCCTGGATCGCGTACGTGCCTCGCGCGAGCGAGGCGGGGCTTGCATTGGCGGCGGCACCTGAAAGATCCAGAAACCAGGCCAACGTCACCACGGGCGCAAGGGCCATCGCAATCAGCGCTGAATGCCCAAGAGCGAGACGCAGGCTCGCGCGCTCCACCAGACCGCGCCCACACGCGTACACCAGACCGATCAGTGCGCCCTGCCAGAGGAAATGGATCAGGGTCCAACCCAGGGCCTCGACCCACAGTGGCGTCGCCATCATGCTGCCCCCTCCTCGCCACCGACCCCGGTTTCGCCCTCGATCCGGTCGAGCAGGGCCCGGATGCTGGCCATCTCGTCGGCGCTGGGTCGTCGACCCGTTCCCAGCGCGCTGAGCACCAGTTGGCTCGCCGAACCATCGAATACCCGCGTCAGAAGGTCACCCATCAGGCTGCGTGTGGCGGTCTCCCTCGAAATGCCAGCGCGGTAGACGTGGGCTCGCTGGCTGTCATCGCGCTCGACCAGTCCCTTCGCGTGCATCACCTGCAACAGCTTGAGCGCAGCGGTATACCCGTTGCCTTCGCGATAGAGCGCTTCGTAGATGTCGCGAACCGTGGCCTCGCCGCGATCCCAGAGGACCTTGAGCACGGCGAGTTCGGCTTCGGTGGGACGCTGGGTCATGTCTGTTGCCTCCGGTCCGCCGGGATCCGTCCCGCTGCGCCGTGCTGTGCGCACGCGGTGGAACTATCGCCGCCCCACGCCACCGGTGCAAGCGTGCCGGCGTCTCGCACCGCGACGGGGCAAAGGCTCAGTTGGCGATCTTGTCGTTCGGCGTATGGACCGCTTCGCGCATGGCGTTCTGGCTCGCCTCGGACTGGCGCCGGATCTGCGCCACGGTCTGGCACACGGTGCGCGTACGGTTGCTGCCAAGGGTCTTCTCGCGACGACAAACGAGGCGGCTGTCCGCTTCCGCCTGGCCAAGCAAGACCTGGAGTCGCGATTGATCGTTGAACAGCTTGACCCGCTCCGATTCCGGAAGGTCCTCGACTCGGCTCACGCCGGCGAGACGTTCATCCATGCGGGCGAGGATGGAGCGGACCTCGTCGCGCGCGGTGATCGGCATTTCGGCCAACGAATCGCCGCCGCGCAGTTCCTTTTCGACCGAGGCGCGATACTCGGCGAACTGGGCCGGCTGCAGCTTGACCTCGCTAAGCTTGTCTTTCGAGCGGGCGTCGACTGCGAAGGGGGTCGCGCCAAGCAGCGCCACGCACAACAGGGTCGAGAAGGCGGTCTTCATATGCACTCCGATGCAGGGGGACAATGTACGCCTGTAAACGTACACCTGCGCGCGTAGTTTGGCAAGTGTCGCCCCGGGGTCTCCCGTCATCGCCGGCTCGCCAAAAACAAAGGCCCACGGAGGCGATCTTGGGGGGAACGCGCCTCACGTGGGCCCAAAGCTACTGCCCCGATTACCGACATCTGCAAGCCGGTGTGCTGGCTGAAGGAGTGTCATGCAGACGTTGCTGGCAGGGTCAACGGTACCGCCGACACGATTAAACGCTCGTTAAAGCGCCTTTCCGGATTCGTTAACCGGAGCCGCCCGCCCCGCGCGGCGCATCCGCGGTTCAGGTTGACCGGGACCGGCCCCGCCGACTCACCCGCGTCGCAACGTAGTCGACCACGGATCCGGCCAGGTCCAGACCGGTCGCGCCCTCGATGCCCTCGAGGCCGGGCGAGGAATTGACTTCCAGCACGAGCGGGCCACGGCGGGATCGCAGCAGATCTACGCCTGCGACGTTGAGACCCATGACCTTGGCGGCGCGGATCGCGGTGTCGATCTCCTCCTCGCTCAAGGCAACCGGCTTGGCGGTACCGCCACGGTGCAGGTTGGAGCGGAATTCGCCCTTCTTCGCCTGCCGGCGCATCGCGCCGACCACCTGACCGCCGACGACGAAGCAGCGCAGGTCCGCGCCCTTGGCCTCGGCGATGAACTCCTGCACCAGGAAGTTCGCGTACAGACCGCGGAAGGCCTCGATGACCGAGCGCGAGGCCGAGGCGCGCTCGGCCAGGATCACGCCGGCCCCCTGCGCACCTTCGTTCAGCTTGATCACGTGCGGTGGCTTGCCCAGCATCTGCAGCAGATCGGCGGTGTCGTCCGGGTTGTCGCCGAACACCGTGTGCGGCAAGCCGATGCCCTGCCGCGCGAGGAGTTGGTGGCAGCGTAACTTGTCGCGCGCGCGCAGGATGGCGTCGGACGGGTTCGGCGTGTAGGCGCCCATCATCTCGAACTGGCGCAGCACAGCCGTGCCGTAGAAGGTGACCGAGGCGCCGATGCGCGGAATGACCGCGTCGTAGTCCGCCAGCGGCCTGCCCCGGTAGTGGATCTCGAACACGCCCGGCGCGATGCGCATGTAGCAGCGCAGCGGATCGAGCACGCGCACGCTGTGCCCGCGCACGCGCGCCGCTTCCACCAGCCGTTGGGTCGAGTAGAGGCTGGAATTGCGCGAAAGGATCGCGAGTTTCATGGTTGCAGCGGCTCGCCGAGAAGGAAGGATGCCGCCGGATCGATGACGAAGCGACCCGCCAGCGCGGTGCGACCGAGCAGCATCGGGAACAGCATGCCGCGCCGGTTGGTCAGGTTGATTTCGATCGTGTAGCGCGAACCGGCGAGCACGATGTCGGTGTGTACGAACACGCGCAAGGTGGTGTGACCGCCGGAATCGGTGACCGGACGGCGCTCCAGCACCGGCGCTTCGCTGGCGCATACGGCCCCGCTGCCGCGCTCTCCGGGGTTCAGGCTGAAGCGCACCCACTCGCGGCCGCCGCGCTCGAAGCTCTCCAGCGTGTCGACATGCAGCGAGGACGAACGCGCCCCGCTGTCGACCTTGGCGCGGATCGCGTCGATGCCGAGGCCGGGAAGCGCCACCCACTCGCGCCATCCCAGCACCACAGGCGTCGCTTCGCTCATGCCGGCCTCCGACGCAACGACGGCGGCCGTGGGGCCGCCGTCGCATGGATTCTGGAGCGGGCGAGGGGCATCGAACCCACGTTAGCAGCTTGGGAAGCTGCAGGTCTACCATAGAACTACG
>JANJTY010000643.1 GCA_024710865.1 Lysobacteraceae bacterium
TGCGGCCCAGCGCGGCACGGTCAGGCGGACGCCGCGCTCGTTGACGCTCAGGCGCAGGTGGCGCGCGCGCGGGTCATGCACGCGCTCCACGCGCACGCGCAGGCCGGCGTCGAGCGCGAGCTCTTCTTCGATGCGGACGATGCGTCCCGGTGCGGACTTCGGCATGCACGCAGACTGCCGCAGCCGGCGCGCAAGTCAAGCGGAAACGACGACGCCGGGCGCTCCGGCCCGGCGTCGTCATGGCAGGGGTCTGCGGGGGATGGCGCAGCGACCCTGCCCAAGGCCCCGCCTCGCGGCGCAGACCGTGCGGCCCTGGGTCAGGGCAGGATGACGGTGTCGATGACGTGGATGACGCCGTTGCTCGCTTCGATGTCGGTCGCGGTCACGGTGGCGTTGTCGACCTTGACGCCGTTGCTGGTGTCGATGCGGATCGGCTTGCCATTGACCGTGCCGGCCGACTTCAGACCGGCGACGTCCGCGGCCAGCACCTTGCCCGGCACCACGTGGTAGGTCAGTACCGCGACCAGCTGATCCTTGTTCTCCGGCTTGAGCAGGTTCTCGACCGTGCCGGGCGGCAGCTTCTCGAACGCGGCATTGGTCGGCGCGAACACGGTGAACGGGCCCTCGCCGCTCAGCGTCTCGGCGAGGCCGGCCGCCTTCACCGCGGCAACCAGGGTGGAGAAATCGGGATTGCCGGCGGCGACCTCGACCACGGTCGGCTTCTTGCCGCCGCCGTGGTTGTGGGCCAGGGCGATGCCAGCGACCGTGAGCGAAACGAGGGTGGCGACGACCAGGGTGACGAATCGGGTTTTCATCGGGAGACTCCAGACGTGGGAAGGGGGACCACGATCCAGACCTTGCGCCTGCCCGCGTTGAGCCACGGTCGAGAAACGGTGAGGCGCGTCTTCAACTTCGTGCAGCGGCGGTGACTCCCGCGTCGGCAGCGCGTGAACGGTTCGGCCCGGTCAGGCCCGGTCGATGACGCGCGCCAGCCAGGGCAGGCCGTGCTCGTACAGCCGGTAGTGGCTCTCCTCCATGCCCAGCGCAGCATAGGTGCGCTGCGCCGCGGCGTTGTCGCGCTCGACGTAGAGGCGCAGGCCGCAGACGGCCGGCGCCGCGGCCTCTGCCTCGGCCTTGACCCCTGCATACAGCGCCGCGAACACGCCGCGACGGCGGAAGGCCGGATCGACGTAAACGCTCTGGATCCACCACCAGTCGGCGCAGCGCCAGTCGCTCCACTCGTAGGTCAGCATCAGGGTGCCGGCGCGCACGCCATCGACCTCGGCCACGAGGTAGCGCCCGCGCGCGGGCTGGTCCAGCACGGCGCGGATGCCGCGCCGCACCGTGTCCGGATCGAGTCGCTTGGCTTCGGTTTCCTGTGCCATGGCGCAGGCCCAGGTGGCGAGGGCCTCGACGTCTTCGAGGGTGGCGCGGCGGATGGTGGTCGACATGCGGGAGCCGGCGAAACGGGAAGCGCGTCAGTATGCGCCCCGGCCCGGCGGCCCGGGCCGGGCCGAAGGTCGCCGGCGCGAAGGTCGGACACGCGAAGCAATTCGGGCTCGCAGAATTCCTCGGCTGCCCGCATGCTGCTGCCGGCAAGGGCGCCAGCCGGGCGCCACACATCCGGAGTTGACCATGATCCAGCGCTTCGACGTCGGTCCCCGCCTCTCGGAAATGGTCGTGCACAACGGCACGGTCTACCTCGCCGGCCAGGTGCCGGAGACGGAGGACGCAGACATCAGCACCCAGACCCGCGAGGTACTGGCCGGCATCGACGCCCTGCTCGCGCGCGCCGGCAGCGACCGGACCAAGATCCTGCGCGCGCAGATCTTCCTCGCCGACCTGTCCGACTTCCCCGGCATGAATGCGGTGTGGGAATCCTGGGTGCCGCAGGGCCATGCCCCGACGCGCGCCACCGTGCAGGCGAGGCTGGCGAAGGCCGGTTGGCGGGTCGAGATCGTGGTGACGGCGGCGGTGTGACGCCAGCGAACCCGGTCCAGGCGCCTGACCTGCGTGGGCGCCACGAACCGCGATGCACCGCCACGAGGCACACGGGTTGATGCCGGAGGGCGCCGCACCGTGGCGGTTCGCGTCGATGCAGCGGGGCGCGATGATCCGCAGGCGCGAGGCGCGCGAGCCTGGCACGCAGGGCGGGCCAGGAGCCTGCGCGCCTCGATCCTGGCGAGGCAGGCCTGCAGAACACGACGTTCAGCGCCGTTTCGTGCCCGGTGCAACGCGCTGTGGAACGCGGCGGCGGTCGTCTTCCAGACCAGCGCGGTCTCGCCGCTCGTCCTGAGGCGCCCGGTCGATCGGATCGGCGGCGATCAGGCGCTCATTCGTCCGTCATGCCCAGCGGCCGCACCTCGACCGCGCCACCGCCTTGCATGCCGGGCATGCGCCGCGCCCACGCGATGGCCTCCTCCAGGCTTTCGACCTCGATCAGGTAGAAGCCGCCGAGGTGTTCCTTGGTTTCCGCGAAGGGGCCGTCCAGGGTCCGGGCCTGGCCCGCCGCGAAGCGGACCGTCCTCGCGGTGGCCGTTGGCTGCAGCTCGGCACCGCCGCGCAGCACGCCTGCCTCGGCCATGGCCTCGCCATAGGCCTTGTGCGCCGCATAGACGGCTTCGGCCTCCGCCGGGCCGAGAGCCTCCCACGTCGTCTCGTCGCCGTAGATCAGAAGCATGTACTTCATGGCTTGCGCTCCCTGGTGTGACCCGGACGTCCCGGGCCTCTATCCGACGCCGGTGCGGGGCTGAAATCGACAGCTTCGACGAAACCATCCTTGCTCACGCACGTTGGCACCGGGCTGCGCACGGCAGGCCCTTACCCGCCCGCAACGGGGCCGCCGGGGCCGGCCTCAATACCCCGCCGCCTGCCCGTCCTTGCGGCTTTCCGAGGCGCCGATGTAGACGCCGTGCTCGTGGTCGCGCGCGATGGCCTGATAGCCGCCGAAGGGTCCGACCGCGGCCTCGACGCGATGGCCGCGCTTGACCAGTTCGCGCACGGTCTCGGCCGGGAAGCCAGATTCGAGGTTCAGAACGCCGCCATCGGCCATGGCCGTGACCTGTCCGGCCGGATCGGTGCTGCCGTCGTGGTGGATGCGCGGCGCGTCGCCGGCCTCCTGCAGGTTCATGCCGAAGTCGACCAGGTTCATTACGATCTGGGCATGGCCCTGCGGCTGCATCGCGCCGCCCATCAGGCCGAAGCTGACCCAGGGCTTGCCGTCCCGGGTGATGAAGGCCGGGATGATGGTGTGGAAGGGGCGCTTGCCGGGCGCACACGAATTCGGGTGTCCTTCCTTCAGCACGAACTGCTCGCCGCGGTCCTGGAAGATGAAGCCCAGGCCCGGCGGCGCCATGCCCGAGCCCATGCCGCGGTAGTTGGACTGGATCAGGCTCACCATCATGCCGTCGGCATCGGCGGTGGTGAGGTAGATGGTGTCGCCCTGGTTGAGCACGGCGCCGGCATCGACCGCCTTGGCGGCGCGCGCCGGATCGATCAGGCGTCGGCGTTCGGTGGCGTACTCCTTGCCCAGCAGACGCCGCACCAGGTCCTGCGCGGCGGCGCGGTCGCCATCGGCGGCGGGGAAGAAATCCGGATCGGCGTACCAGCGCGCGCGGTCGGCGAAGGCCAGCTTCTTGGCCTCGACGAAGAGGTGCACGTGCTCGACGCTGCCGAAGGCAATCCGCGAGAAGTCGAAGCCTTCCAGGATGTTGAGGATCTGCAGCGCGGCGATGCCCTGGCCGTTGGGCGGCAGCTCCCACACGTCGACGCCGCGGTAGTTGGTGCTGACCGGCTCGACCCATTCGCCGCGGTGCGCGGCCATGTCCTCATAGCGCAGGAAGCCGCCGTGTTCGAGGAAGTAGGCGTCGATGCTGCGCGCGATCTCGCCCTCGTAGAAGGCCGCGCGGCCGCCTTCGGCGATGGCCTTGAGGGTGTCGGCCAGGTTCGGGTTCCGCCATAGCTCGCCCTTGCGCGGGGCGCGGCCGTCGAGGGTGAACTGCTCGCTGAAGCCGGGCCACTTCGACAGCAGCGGCACGCTGCGCGCCCAGTAGTAGGCGATGGTCTCGTGCACCGGATGGCCGTCGCGCGCGTAGCGGATGGTCGGCGCCAGCAGGTGCCGCATGGGCAGCTTGCCGAAGCGCTCGTGCAGGGCGAACCAGCCGTCCACCGTGCCGGGCACGGTCACCGGCAGCGGACCGTGCGAAGGCACCTCGGAATGGCCATTGTCGCGGAACCACTGCAGCGAGAGCGCCCGCGGCGAGCGGCCGGAGCCGTTGTAGCCATGCAGCGTCTGCGTCTTCGGGTCCCAGACGATGGCGAAGAGGTCGCCGCCGATGCCGTTGCCGGTCGGCTCCATCAGGCCGATGGCGGCGTTGGCTGCGATCGCGGCATCGACCGCGCTGCCGCCGGCCTTGAGGATGTCGAGCGCGACCTGGGTGGCGAGCGGATGCGAGGTCGCGGCCATGCCGTTGGCGGCGATGACCTCCGAGCGGGTGGCGAAATCGCGTCCGGTGATGCGGTCCACGGCGGCGGCAGGCAGGGCGGCGAACAGGCCGAGCAGCATGGCAGGAAGGCGGCGAGCGGTCATCGGGGACTCCGGCGGCGGTTCGGGCTCTCCCACGGTAACCCCAGCCACGGCGCGGTGGAACCGCACGTGGCGTTCGCGCCGGACGCCCGCGACTGCGTTCAGCCTTGTTTGCGCGCAAGCTCCCGCAGCACGGCCAGCGCCGCCTGGCCCTGCCCGGCCGGCACGAACAGGTGGTCGTGGTGGAAGGCGGCGATGACGTTGCAGGCGATACCGGCCGCGGCCAGTGCCGAAGCCACCGCAGCCGTTAGGCCTACCGCCGCCAGGTCCGAGTGCACGCGCAGGGCGATCCAGTCGGCGCGGAAGTCGGCTTCAAGGCCCGCCGACCGTGCATCGGCTTCGGCCAGCACGACGCTCCAGCCCTCGGCCTCGCGGAAGCTCGCCAGCAGCGGCAATCCGGCCGGATCCACGCTCGGCGCCAGGTGCGCGAACACCTGCACGCCGGGCATCAGGGCGGGATCGAGGGCGCGCAGGAGGGTGGCGAGGTCGGCGATCGGGTGGCTCATGGCAGGCGATTGGCGCGTCGCGGGCGTGAACGGAGGGGAAGCCGCGGCGTGGATCGGTGCCGATCCGGTCTGGCGCGCGCGGCAGGGCACGCTATCATCCGGGTTCCCCGCGCCCAAGCCGAGTCCGCGCCGCCCATGCCCAGCAAGAAGACCCGCGCCCACCCGCCGGCCGCCGTGTACGGCGGCGTCCGCATCCCGTTCTGCCGCAACAACACGGCCTATGCCGATGTCGGCAACCTGGGCATGTCGATCCGCACCCTCGGCGCCCTGGTCGAGCGCTTCGGCCTGCACGGCCAACAGCTCGGCGAAGTGGCGATGGGCGCGGTGATCAAGCACAGCTCGGACTGGAACCTGGGGCGCGAGGCCGCGCTCTCCTCCGGACTGTCGCCGGCGACGCCGGGCATCACCCTGCAGCGCGCCTGCGGCACCAGCCTCGACACCGTCATCCACATCGCCAACAAGATCGCCGTCGGCCAGATCGAGGCCGGCATCGGCGGCGGTTCCGACACCACCTCGGACGTGCCCATCGTGGTCTCCAAGGCCCTGCGCCGGCGCCTGCTGGACGCCAACATGGCGCGCAGCACCGGCGACAAGCTCAAGGCCCTGAAGGGCTTCTCGCTGTCCGAACTCAAGCCCGAATTCCCCGGCGTGGCCGAGCCGCGCACCGGCAAGTCCATGGGCCAGCACTGCGAGCTGATGGCGCAGGAATGGGGCATCGCGCGCGAGGCCCAGGACCAGCTCGCCTTTGATTCCCACCGCAAGGCCGCCGCGGCCTACGAGCGCGGCTTCTTCGGCGAGCTGGTGATTCCCTTCCGCGGCATCGAGCGCGACAACATCCTGCGCGCCGACACCACGGTCGAAAAGCTCGCCGCGCTCAAGCCCGCCTTCGACAAGACTTCGGGCAAGGGCACCCTGACCGCCGGCAACTCCACCCCGCTCACCGACGGTGCCTCGGCCGCCCTGCTCGGCACCGAAGACTGGGGCAAGACGCGCGGCCTCGAGCCGCTCGCCTGGTTCGTCGACGCGCAGGTCGCCGCGGTCGACTTCGTGCACGGCGAAGGCCTGCTGATGGCGCCCTGCTGGGCCGTGGCCCAACTGCTGGCGCGCAACGGCCTCACCCTGCAGGACTTCGACTTCTACGAGATCCACGAAGCCTTTGCCGCGCAGGTGCTCTGCACCCTGGCGGCCTGGAAGGACGAGGCCTTCTGCCGCGACAAGCTCGGGCTGGCGAAGCCGCTCGGCGAGATCGATCCCGCCAGGCTCAACGTGGTCGGTTCCTCGCTCGCCGTCGGCCACCCCTTCGCCGCCACCGGCGCCCGCATCGTCGCCACCGCCGCCAAGCTGCTGAAGGAGAAGGGCTCGGGCCGCGCCCTGATCTCGGTCTGCACCGCCGGCGGCATGGGCGTGGCGGCGATCCTGGAGCGCTGAGCGCACCGCCGCAGCGGCGGCGCGAGCGCCCCCGACGTCGCGAAGCCGATCGCTGGCTCGATGGCTTCGCGGTCTGGCGGTCCATCGCCGGCGGAGCCCCTGGCTCGTATTGGTGGTTCCCTCAGGCCGGCGACGGCGTAACCCACTGCGAAAGCGTCGCCCTCGAACGGCAAGCGCCCCCGCGCACGCGCGCGCGAACCGCGAACCTGCCCACGGCCTGGGCCCGCAAGCGGCCGGTGCGCGCCGTCGTCCTGCGATCGGTGCCGGCGTCGCATGGCGTCCTGCCGCCGCCCCGCCAGCGCGGCGGCGGGACGGCCGGGATCCGGCGGGCACGATTCGCGACGGCGCGCGATCCGCCGGGCCGGACGCGCCGGGCCGAGCGCATCAGGGCACCGGGCTCGATTCGAATCCATCGCGGAACACGTAGCCCGCATTCAGCCGATAGGCTACGAAAACCTGCTGCCCGCTTTCGCCGTGGGTCGTTGCCGACGCGACCAGCACCTCGCCGCCATCGGCGATGGCCAATTGGGCGGCGTCGAAGCTGGGCGAGGCACTTCCGAAACCGGCACGGTGGTCGACGAAGGTCAGTCCGTCCGCGCCGAATGCCGGGTCGCGTCGGCCATCGGGCAGGTAGCGGACGATCAGATCGTCGCCATCGGCGTCCAGGCCCGAGGGCGCTCCGGCGGCCGGATACCCGTAGGCTTCGGCCCCGCCGTTGCCGATCAC
Source organism: Lysobacteraceae bacterium (assembly GCA_024710865.1). Classification (GTDB taxonomy): domain Bacteria; phylum Pseudomonadota; class Gammaproteobacteria; order Xanthomonadales; family Xanthomonadaceae; genus JANJTY01. The sequence continues at coordinate 7,246 of JANJTY010000643.1, forward strand.
GCTGACCGCGATCGGCAGCGGTGCGCTCACCCGGTAGGTGCCGGGCTGCACGCCGACGTGGGCGCCGACGAGGCCGTCGGCGATCGGAACGAAGCTGGCCGGACTCACCGCGACGCCATCGACGAGTACGCTGCCGACCGCAGCGCTCGGCGCCGCGATCGCCAGCGTGTACGCGGTGCCGATGTCGAACGGACGTCGGACCACGCTGGCGGTCCAGCGCGCCTGCCACTGTTCCTGCGGTATCAGGTCCAGCATCAGCGGGTCGCCGAAATCGGTATCGGGCGCGTCGAGGTTGTTGCCGCTCGCGAACTGGGCGACGACGACCGGATGGCTGGTCGCGATGTGGGTCGGAGCCTGGCGGAACAGGTCGTAGATCTCTCCCGCGTCCAGCAGCACGGGCGGTGCGCCGTCGACCGCAACGCCGGTACCGTCCTCGACGGCCAGGACGCGAACCATGTCGCCGCCGTTGCGTCCCGGCATCGGCAGCGTCGCGAACTGCCGGCCGAGCGCGCTCTCCGGCAGCTGCTGCTCGATCACCGCATCGCAGGCGGGGGTGTCGATGTCGGGAATCAGGGCGCAGCGGTTGCCGCCGAACACGGCCACCGGGTGGCTCGCGACCAGCAAGCTGCCGCTGAGGTCGGCGGGCGAGGTCGACGCCATCAGGTAGGCCTGGCCGCGCTGCAGCGGCACGACGAACGGCACGCCCGCCGCGCGCGCGCCGAAATCCGCCGTCGGCGTGATCGTGAGCGTGGTTCCATCGGTGGTCGCCGCGACGATGAACGTGCTGCCCAGCGAACCGACGCCGGTGCCCCAGCCGAGCAGGCGATGCCGGGTGCCGAGCCGCGCGCTGGGCACCACGCGGCTGCCGCCCGCATTGGCGCTGTGGCGGCCGCCGATCGTGTGCAGCGTGACCGGGTGCTGCGTGCTGACGCGAATGCCGATATCGGCCACCGTGTCGGAAGCCACCATCTCGGCCGCCGGCGGTATCTTCACGCGGGTCAGCTCGCCGGGCGTGACGGTGAAGGGGATGGTCAGTCCGAGGCCGGGCACCGAAGCATGTCCCGACGTGGCGACATCGGACGAGACCAGCAGTTCGGTCTCGACGATGGGCGCAACGTTCTCCCACAGGGCAAGCCAGAACTCGGTGCCGGCGTGCGCGACGGCCGCCGAAGGCTCGGCGCCGCGCGCGCCGCCCAGCACGATGCGACCCGATACATCCAGCGCGAGCGAACGCAGGCTCGAACCCGGTCCAAGCCGGGCGTCGAAGGAATCGATGCGGATGCCGCCGTCGGCGAAGTCCGGATCCAGGCCGCCGCCGGCGACGACCTGCGCAAGCACGGCGCTCTCGTTCCAGGCATCGGCGGGGCTTCGCTGCGCGAGCGCCAGCAGACGGCCATCCGGCCGCAGCAGCAGATCGCGGGCGTACTCGTCGGCATCGCCGTCGTCCGGCAGCCACGCCCGCCCGCCGCTGCCGAAGCCCGGGTCGAGGGAGCCGCCGCCATCGATCTGCACCAGCATGGCGTCATAGTGGCGCCGCGTCCCGACATCGCGACCGGCATGGCCGAGCGCCGCGATGTAGCCGTCGGGCCGTACCACCACGGCGCCCAGGAACTGGTCCTGCGCATCGGCATCCGGCGCCTGCGGAAGCAGCAGGCCGGAGCCGGCGGCGAACTCGATATCGACAGCACCGCTGGCGTCGATGCGCGTGATGAACGGACGCGATGCGAAGCTCGGCGCCGTGCAGTTGCCGATCGCCACGATCTGGTCGTCGGGCGCCATCGCGACGTCGCTGACCATGCAGGTCTCTTCGGCATCCAGGAAGCTGCGCAACAGCACGCAGCCGGTGGCGAAGCCTGGGTCCAGGGTTCCGGCGACGGTGAGGCGGCAGATCAGCCCCGGGAAAGCGCCGGCGTCGCCGGCGAGCGGGCGCAGTCCGCCGAACACCAGGGGCTTGCCGTCTGCCTGCGACAGCGCGCCGGCGACGGCAAGCGTTTCCTGCTGGGCGATCAGGTCGGCCGGCAGGGCCAGCAGCCGGCGACCGTCGAGGTTGGGGCCGAATCCGGCATCGGGCGACCCATCGGGCAGCAGCCGGACGATGTACAGCCGGTTCCGCACCTGGGCATCGTCGCCGAACAGCCAAAGGCGCTTCGACGTGGGCGATTGCGTCATCGCGCGCAGGTGCGCGGTGTCGGACTCAAGGAAGCCGACAATGCTGCGTCCCCCATCAACCCAGGAGGGATCGAGGGTTCCATCGGCGAGGGCCGGCGCTGCGAACGCGAGGGCAATCGCAGGCGCGAGGCGAAGAACGTGGGAGGACGGAGGCATCATTGATCTCGCGCGGGTGGTTCATCTGACGTGCGGGAAGGCGGATGCGCAGGGATCATCAGCCGGTCGAACAGGACACCGAAAGCGCGGCGCGTATCGCCAGGCGAGCCTGCAGTTCGGCGCGGCGCGATCGGTGAAGGCTCGCCGTGCCGATCGGCATCCCACCGAGAATCCGCCTCGATGCTTTTGCCTCGCCGTAGTCCGTTCAACCCAGGTTGTGCAGCTGGACGCGCCCGAGAGTGCGCCTCGCAGGCCCACTGGCAAGTCGCGACGAGGCGCAGGTCGGCCCCTGCAAGGAAAACCGAGCGCAGCGAAGGCGTAGCCGGGAAGCGGCCGAACGACGCAGCCGTGCAGCCGGCCTGGCTCGCTGTCGGGTGCGTAGCGGCGCGCATCAAACCGGGGAGGCCGGGCGTAATGAACTCCATGTGCATCAGCGGCTCGCTCGAAGCGGGACGCGATCAACCGCGGAATCCAGGTTCAAGCGACGCCGCGCGGTGCTCTTCCGCCACGCATCCGGCTTGCTCCCCTCGGCCTTCATCCCTGCGACCCGGGATCGACCGCCTGGCTCAGGAGTGGGGCGGCACCCTGTCGGGCTCCGCGGCCTCCACGGGGACGGACGAGACCCTGCGCGTGTCGACTGCCCACCAGCGAGCTCCGGGCCCTGCTGTGCATGGGGTGGCATGGCCTCGGCTTGGGATCGTGGGAAGAACTCTCCCCTCGTCTCTCGGGCGGCAGGTGCAGCGTTGCGCGCAAGGCGAACTCCGTGGCGTCGCGGACGCGATCGGAGCTCTGATTGGCGGCGGAGGGCCCACATCCTGCGTTGGGAGGCGCCAGCGCGACCTGCGGAGAGGAATCCGACGGGTTCAGCCGGAAACTCGGTGCGCGCGGATTATTCGTTCGGTCCGGCCTTCGCCACGAAGCGTCCC
>JANJTY010000679.1 GCA_024710865.1 Lysobacteraceae bacterium
GCAACCTGTGCAAGGGCAACGCCAACTTCACGCTCACCCAGGTGGCGCTCAACGACTTGGTGATGGTGTTCGCCTTCGCGCCCATCGTCGCACTGCTGCTCGGCGTGTCGTCGATTCCGGTGCCGTGGGACACGCTGACGCGGTCGGTGGCGATGTACATCGTGATTCCGCTCGCCATCGCGCAATTCATCCGCGCGCGGTTGATGCGCCGCGGCCGGGCAGCGTTCGACGCCGCGCTGGCGCGCATCGGCCCATTTTCGATCATCGCGCTGCTCGCCACTCTGGTGCTGCTGTTCTCCTTCCAGGGCCGCACCATCATCGCGCAGCCTGCGATCATCGTGATGCTGGCGGTGCCGATCCTCCTGCAGACGCTCTTCATCGCCGCGATCGGCTACTGGCTCAACCGCAAGCTGCACGTGCGGCACGACGTGGCGGGGCCGTCGACGATGATCGGCGCGTCGAACTTCTTCGAACTCGCCGTGGCGGTAGCGATCGTGCTGTACGGCTTCGATTCCGGCGCGGCGCTGGCCACCGTGGTCGGCGTGCTGATCGAAGTGCCGGTGATGCTGTGGCTGGTGAAGATGGTGATGCGCACGCGGACGTGGTACGAGGCGGGGGGCGCTGTGGCTAGCCATCGCGGCGCCTAACACGCAACAAGCGCTTCGTCGGCTATCACGTGGCCGTGAGGGCTTGCTCTCAGGCGCAGCCAGCCGATTCGCAGCCACGGGCGTAGCGTGTCGATTCGAGTTGCAGTGTGGCATGGCGAATCCCGGACTTTCCAATCAGCATCCCAGAGGCGGCGTGCAGGAGTTGATCGGCGGGGCATGTGGGGTCGTCGACCACGAGGTGCGCGGTCTGTCGTGCCACTGAGCCGCAGCACGTCGCAGGGGGCCTCAGGCGCCGAGCCACTGTTCGATCTTGTCGCGTCCGGGGACGCCTCCGGCATGAACCACCTTGCCGTCGACTACAACGCCCGGCGTCGACATCACGCCGTAGCCCATGATTTCACGCAATTCCTCGACTTTCTCGATGCGAATGGCAACGCCCATGGCGTGTGCGACCTGTTCGACCAGGGCGATGGTGGCGCGGCAGTTGGCACAGCCGGTCCCGAGAACCTTGACGTCTTTCATGGATGACCTCCTCGATGCGGGTTGAAAAGGCAGATTAAAGAAGCACGTTAAAGAATCAGGTTGAAGACGAAGCCGACCAGCAGGATGCCGCTCGCGACAACGCCAACGAAGGTCGCGATCAGGCGCAGTTTCAGCACCTTGCGCAGGATCACCATCTCGGGCAGCGAGAGCGCGATCACGCTCATCATGAAGGCCAGCACGGTGCCCAGCGCGGCACCCTTGGCGAGCAGCGCCTGCACGATCGGGATCACGCCGGCGGCGTTGGTGTACATCGGGACGCCGATCAGCACCGCCAGCGGCACCGACCACCAAGCTTCCTTGCCCATGAACCCGGCCATGAACTCCTGCGGCACATAGCCGTGGATGCCGGCACCGATCGCGATGCCGGCGAGGATGTAGGGCCACACCCGGCCGACAATTTCGCGCACGCTCGCCGCTCCGGCCGCAATGCGCTCGGCGAGCGGCATGCGCTGGTCCGCAACGCTTGCCTGTACGCGGGGCATGGCGCGTACCCAATCCTCGAGATGGGCGTCCATCCTCAGGCGTCCGATGACCCAACCGGCGAGAATGGCGACCGTCAGGCCGAGGCCCAGATAAAGGAGCGCGATCCTCCAGCCGAAGAGACCGAAAAGCAGGGTGAGCGCGACCTCGTTCACCATCGGCGCGGCGATCAGGAACGAGAAGGTGACCCCCAGCGGCACGCCCGCCTGAACGAATCCGATGAAGAGCGGCACGGCGGAGCAGGAGCAGAAGGGGGTAACGACACCGAGCGAGGCGGCCATGACGTTGGCGGCGCCCTCGGTGCGCCCGGCCAGCAGGGCGCGGGTGCGCTCGGGCGTGAAGTAGGAGTTGACCATCCCCATGACGAACACGATGCCGACGAGCAACAACAGGACCTTGGGTGTGTCGTAGAAGAAGAACTGCAGCGCGCCGCCGAGGTGACTGGCGCGGTCGACCGGCAACGCGGCGACCAGCGCCTCGGACGCCGGGACCAGCGCCCGATATAGGGTGACCCACAGCAGGGCCGCCAGGACGAGGAAAAACCGCGGGTTGCGGTGCGGCCAGCTTGAAACCAGTTGCGTCATCTTCGTTGCTCCAGGCGTGCGGGACCGCGGGCGGGGCAGCCCTGCGGTCTCCTTCAACCAGAAGACGAACGAAGCGCGAAAAGGATGCGGCGGATATGCGCGATGCCGGAGCCGGAAGAAGGCTCAGGCACCGGTTCCGGCAGGGGCGCGCGGGACGTGGCAGCACACCCGGCCGGTGTCGTCGAAGCGCACCTGGCAGTTACGCGTGAGGGCTTCACGCAGGCGTTTGCGCGCTCGCAGCAGGCGGGCCTTGGCGGCGGGCAGGCTCAGGCCGGCCTTGTGCGCGAAGGCCTGCTGCTTGACGCCCTGCAGATCGCACTGCTCGATGATCTCGCGATCGTCGGCGGCGAGCCCGGCGAGGTTGCGCTGCAGGCAGGCGTCGAGCTCATCGACGGGGGCGCGCTCGTCCGCGTGTGCGGCGATCTGCTCGGAGAGTTCGACCTGCGGGTGTGTGAGTCGCGCGTGATCCACGAGGGCGTTGCGGGCGACATGGAACAGCCAGGCGCGGGGGTTCTCGATGGTGCAGAAGTTCGCCCCCTGCCGCATGGACTTGAGGAAGAGCTCCTGCAACAGGTCATCCGCCGCATGCGGGTCCGCCACGCGGCGCAGCAGGAAGCCGCGCAGTTCGCGCTCGTGCGCCTGCCAGGCAGCGAGTACGCAATCGAAGGGCATCGGCGAGGGGGGCCAGGGGGGCGGCGGGATGCCGTGAGCGGCGATCATACCCGGAAGCGCGCCACTTGATCGTGCAGGCTGGAGGCCAGTTTGCGCATTGCATCGGCCGACTCGCTGCTGCCGCCGGTCGCGGCGCTGATTTCTTCGGACATCGAGGCGATGCTTTCCACGTTCTGGGCCATCGCCTCGGCGGCGAGAGCCTGTTCGCGCGCCGCCGAGGCGATGTCGCGCACGCGCTCGGTGGTGCGCTCGACGGCTCCGCCGATGCGCGCCAGGAGGTCGCGCAGGGCTTCGGCCGAAGCCACTTCATCGGTCTCCTGCGCGTTGCTCTCGCGGATCACGGTGACAGCGTTGCCGACGTCGGTGCCGATGGCGTCGATCATCTCGGCGATTTCCTTGGTGGCCGCGGTGGTGCGTTCGGCCAGCTTGCGCACCTCGTCGGCGACGACCGCGAAGCCGCGGCCCTGTTCGCCGGCGCGAGCCGCCTCGATCGCCGCGTTGAGCGCGAGCAGGTTGGTCTGGTCGGCAATTTCGCGGATGACCGCGACGATCGAGCGGATCTGTTCCGAGCGCTGGCTTAGCGCATCGACGTGCTGCGCGGCGCGGCCGACCGCGTCGGCGGTGGCCTGGATCTGCCGTGCGGCCGTTTCGGCGGATTTCTGCCCCTGGCGGGCCAGAGTGTTGGCGTCCGCGGCGAGGTTTTCGGCTTCGGTGCTGTGATCGGCGACCTGGGTGATGCTGACCGTAACCTCTTCCACGGCGGCCGAGGTGGCGGCGGCCGATTCGCTCTGGCGCATGGTGGCCTGGGCGCTCTGGGACATCGCGCTGGCCAGCGATTCGGCGGACCCGGCGACCTGCTGCGAGGCGTCGCGGATGAAACGCATGATGGTCTGGAGCTTGCCCATCATCGTGTTGAAGGCGTCGGCGATGTCGCGGATTTCGTCGTGGGTGCCGACTTGCAGCCGGGCCGTGAGGTCACCTTCACCTTCGGCGATGCCGCGGATGAGCTTGCGCATGTCGGTAATGGGCGCGATCACGGTACGTGTGACCATCCAGTACACCAGCAGCAGTGCAACCACGACGGCGATTACGACGACAAACTGGAAGCTGCGGGCAAGCGAGCCGATACGGGCCTTTTCGGCTTCGACCTCGGCGAGTTGCGTACTCACGAGGCTGTCGATGGCCCGGCTTTGCTCGCGCAACTGGTCGAGGCGGCGCGCGCCTTCTTCGGTGCGATTCTCGAGATACACGGAGCTGATTGCGACGACGCCGGCGAAGTAGTCGCGCAGCGGCGCGCGCAGGCGCTCGCCGAGCGGGCCGAGCTGCGCGAGACGCTCATCGGCCGCGAGCGCGCTGCGGGCGGCTTCGATGGCGAAGCCGTCCTGCCGGGTGAGGATGCCGCTCTTGACGTGGTCGGCAATCTCGCGGGCGCTGTTGAGGGTCGCGAGCAGGGTGCGCTCCTGAGTGGCGACCGCTTCGCGCCGCGCGTCGAACATGAACATGATGGCGACCATCGCCAGCACCAGGATGCCGATCAGGGCGAAGGGGGCGATGATTTTCTTGGTCAGGGTGATTCGCATGACGGGCTCCTAGCGCGTGGCGCCGACCGGCAGGAAGCCGAGTGACTTGACGATGTTCTGTCCCTCTTGTCCGGTAGCCAGGTCGAGGAAGGCTTGCACGGGCGGGGTCGCGCTCGTATAGACCAGATTGAGCGGCCGCACGATGGGGTAGCGGCCCGCCTTGATGGCCTCGTCGGTCGGCTGTT
>JANJTY010000685.1 GCA_024710865.1 Lysobacteraceae bacterium
GACGGCACCGCGCTGCGCGGCGATCTGAGCGGCAGTCTGGTGGCCGCGGCCGGCGGCGTGTTCGCGGCGCGGCACGAGCCGGGCAGCTACGCGATCGTGCGGGCTGGCACGCCCGGCGTGCGCGTGCTGCGCGACAACCAGGTCGTCGCCGTCACCGATGCGCGCGGACGCGCCCTGGTGCCCGGCCTGCGTCCGTTCCAGCGCAACCCACTGCGTCTGGCGCTGGAGGACCTGCCGATGGGCGCGCAACTCGGGCGCGACGGCCTGGAAGTGGTGCCGGGGCGGCGCCAGGCGATCGCCGCCGACTTCGGCGTGCGCCAGGTGCGCTACCTGTCCACCCGCCTGCAGTTCACTGACGGCGGCGCGCCGCCGGCGGGCGCGGAGGTGCAGGTCGAGGGCCTGCCCGAACCCGGCTTCGTCGGCTACGCCGGCGAACTCTTCGTCGAGGTGCCGGACCAGCCGCTGGTCCAGATCCGTGTGCAGTGGAACGGTTCGCGCTGCAGCGCAAGCGCCCTGCTCGACGGCAGCGCAACCGCCGTGATCGAACTCGAACGCTTGACCTGCACCCGCGATGGAGAGCCCTGAGATGAGACGCCTTGCCCGCCTCGCCCTGCTCGTCGCCGGCGCCCTGCCCGGCCTGTCCGCCGCCTGCACGCTGGCCGCGAACGGTGTCGCGTTCGGTCCGATCGATCCCCTGACCGACCAGGCCAGCACCAGCGTCGGCAGCGTGCAGGTCGACTGCCCGGCCGACACGCCCTACGTCATCCGGCTGTCGACCGGCGCAGCCGGCAGCTGGAACCGCGCCATGGCGAGCGGCGGCGACAGCCTGGCCTACAACCTGTTCCGCGACCCGACCCATGTCGAGGTCTGGGGCGACGGCAGCGGCGGCAGCCTGACGGTGTCGGGACTGGGCAGCGGTAGCACCCAGGTGCACAGCGTCTACGGTCGCGTTCCGGCCCAGCCGCAGGCGCGCGTCGGCAGCTACGGCGATGTCATCGTGGTCACGCTCGAGTTCTGATTTCCAGTTGCGCGGTGTGCAAGCGGTTGCGTTGCCAGCGTCGACCGCGTCACGCCAGCGGCGCGAAGCGTGACCGGCTGCGCACGATGCGGCAGTCAGCGCGCACGTCGAAGCCGCATTTCGTGACGCCTGACGCAACGGCCGGCTGCGGCAGCGCGAGGAACGGAACGTCCGCCGCGGTGGCCGCTTCCGGCGTGCGCTGCGTCACGGCTGGCGCGGCCCACCTTGCCAAGAATCCGCACCGTCCGGGACACCCCGGCTTCCCTGTCACCCTGCGCGGCCGTCGCCCCTTCGCCCGCGCGGTTCCGCTGGAGTTCCGAGATGGCCCGCGCCGCAGCGATCCGCGACCTTGTCCGCAGCGACGCGTCTGCCGACGCCGTGCTCGCCGCCCTCGCGCACGGCGTCATTGCCTTCGATTCGTCGCTGCGACTGGCAGCCTGCAATCCGGCGGCGGTCCGGCTGCTGGGCTGGCCCGCGGCCGGGGCCGAGCGCACAGCCTGCGCCGAGCGCCTGCGCACCGCGCTTGCGGCGGAGGGCGATGCGCTGCGCGCCACCCTCGCCGACGCCAGCCCGCGCCAACTGGACGACATCGCCCTGCCCTGCGGCGATGGCGGCAGCCTGCGCGTGGCGCTCGACTGCGCACCCATGCTCGACGCCAGCGGCATCTGCGTGGGTGTCGCACTGAGCTTTGCCGATCCGGCGCCGCGGCTGCGCCTGGATGCGGTGCGCAGCACCGAGGCGCGGGCCCTTGAACTGATCGCGTCCGGTGCCGACCTGGGCCGCGTGCTGGACGAGGTCGCCGCGGGACTGGAGCGGCTGTCGCCGCGCGGCTTCGCCCTGATCCTGCTGGAGGGCGAGGACGGCACCCTGCGCGTGGCCGCCGCGCCCAGCCTGCCGCAGGGCTTTCGCGAGGGGTTCAACCGCCTCGCCGCGGGCAGCGCCGCCGCGGAAGGGCCCGAGCGCCTGACCCAGGCGCCGCTGGTAGTGCCCGACATCCACGCCGACGAGCGCCTGCGCTCGCTGCGCCCACTGGCGCGCCGCTTCGGCCTGCGCGGCTGCTGGTCGATGCCGATCCGCGACAGCGCCGGGCACGTGGTGGGCAGCGCCGCCCTGCTGCTCGACCGGGCGGCGGAACCGGCGCAGGGCGACCTTGCCGCGATGGCCTATTTCCTGCCGCTGGCGGCGGTCGCGATCGAACACCAGCGCAAGGATGACGCCCTGCGGCTGGGCGAGGAGCGCCTGCGCTGCGCGGTCAACGCCGGCATGGAGGCCGTACGCGACCGCGACCTGCGCAGTGGACGGTCGTGGTGGAACCATCGCCCGGACTCGGTGTTCGACTTCGAACCCGACGAGGTCAGCGCACTGGCGGAATGGGCGTGCGGCATCCACCCGGACGACCTCGATGAAACACGCGCGAGCCTGCTGCGTGCGATCGATGCGGGCGACCCGGGCTGGGAGTCGCGCTATCGCATGCGGCGGCGCGACGGCAGCTACGGCCACGTGCTCGACCGCGCCGTGCTGCTGCGCGACAGCGATGGCCGGGCGCTGCGCCTGATCGGCGGCATCGTCGACATCAGCGCGCAGATCGAGCTGGAGGAACAGTTGCATCAGGCCCAGCGCCTGGAATCGATCGGGCAACTGACCGGCGGCGTGGCGCACGACTTCAACAACCTGCTGACGGTGATCCTGGGCAACGCCGAACTGCTGCAGGAGCTCGGGCAGGACCGCCCGGCCCTCGCCGACCTCGCCAGCATGATCCGCAACGCGGCCCAGCGCGGCGCCGACCTCACCCAGCGCCTGCTGGCC
>JANJTY010000044.1 GCA_024710865.1 Lysobacteraceae bacterium
GGGCCGCGCCACCCCGGCCGCCCGCACCTGCGGCGAGCGGCGACCGCGGCCACTGAACCGATGGTTTCGCTGCCGCCCGCGGCGGCGCGGGGACGCAGGTGCCCGGCCTGCTGCCGCGCAGGCCGGGCGAACCGCGGGCCGGGATTCAGCGTGCCCGACGCAGAGCCGCGCCACCCACCGTCAGCATCAGCACGCCCAGCAGCAGCAGCGTACGCGGGTCATTGAGCGGAATCTGGGTGACCACCGGGCTGGCCGTGCCGACGTTGATCACCGCGCTGGCATCCGTGCTGCTGGCGGCCGATGCCGCCGTCGCGATGACCTGCACGCTGCTGCCCGGCGCTGCCGCCATGCGCGTGGCGATCACGATCGAGCGGCTCAGACCCGGCGCAGTGCTGGCGCTCCAGCTGCAGACCACCGTGGTAGCGCCGCTGCAGCTGCCGCCGGCGCTCGGCAGCACGCTGCTGAAGCCGAGTCCGGCCGGCAGGGTCACCGAGATGGACACGCCTGGCGCATCGCTGGGCCCGTTGTTCAGCACCGTGGCGTTCACGGTGACGGTCTGGCCCGGCGCCGCCGTGCTCGGGCTGGCGCCCAGGCTGAGCGCCAGCTGGGCCTCGACCCCGACCAGCCTGCTCACCGTCAGGCTGTTGTTGCCGGTCTGCGAATCGGCGGTCGCTGCCGTCACCGTGGCCGTGCTGCTGAGCGACACGCCTGCGGCAGTGGCCGCGGGCACGTCGATCTCGACGGTGAAGCTGCGTGTGTCGGTGGTGCCAGTGGCACCCGCCCAGGTGCAGACGACAGTGCCCGGGCCGCCTGCAGTCGGCGTCGTGCAGCTTGCGCCGGGCGCCAACACGGAGGCAAAGCCGACGCCAGCAGGCAGGGGCAAGGCGAGCTGCAGGTCCTGTGCCGGATCCGGTCCGGCATTGCCGGCCGTCAGCACGACCGCATAGCGGCTGCCGGCGATCACCGGAGTGGCCGAGGTGGCATTGCTGAGCACGAGATCGGCCGACGCGGGAGCCGCGGCAACGGTGTGTGTTGCCGTCGCCGAGCTGGCGCTGAAGCCAGGGCCCGAAGGGGTGTAGACCGCCGTCAGGGTCTTGCTGCCGGCCGTGCTGCTGCTGATTGCGCAGCTCGCCGTGCTGTCCGGCGCGGCGCCGGGCACCAGCGCCACCGGGCCGCAGCTGACGCCGTTGCCGTCATCGACCACGATGCTGCCGGTCGGCGATGCGGTGGTACCACGCACCTGCACGTTCACCGTGTAGGGCTCGCCGACTTCGCTGGGATTCGGCGTGCTGCCGAGGATGCTGGTGACGGTCGGATTCTCGTCATCATCCAGCAGGGTCGCGGTGCCCACCAGGCTGCCCGGGCTGGCGTTGAGCACATTGCCGAGCTGCAGCAGGAAGGTCTCGGTCGACTCGGCGATGGCATCGTCGTTGACCACCACCGCAATGGCGAGGCTGGCCTCGCCCGGGGCGATGCTGACCGTCGCCGGTGCCAGCGTGACGTAATCGCCGTCGGCCGCAGTGGCGGTGCCGTCGGCGGTCGCGCGGGTGAAACTGATGGTTTTGCCGGAAGGCGGCGTCACCGTGACCACGAACTCCACGCTGCCCGTACCGGCGGTGGCTTCGGGCACGCTCGGGCTGCTGACACTCAGCACCGGCGGCGCATCGTCGTCGACGATGGTGCCGGTGGCGCTGGCCGCGCCGAGACTGACGTTGCCGGTGGCCACGAGGCCGCCGAGGACCAGGCTGAACTGTTCGTCCTCTTCGTCGAGGGCGTCATCCAGCAGGGCGACCGACAGCGTCTGCGGCGTGGTGCTGTTGGGCGCAAAGCTGATCGGCGCCGCGCTGACCGCGCTGAAGTCGGCGGCGCCCGCCGTGCCGTTGACGCTGCTGATGGTCACGCTGACGCCGGAGGCAACCGGGTTGCTGAGGGTCACCGTGGACAGCATCGTGCCCGCGGCTTCGCTGGCGCTGACGGCGGCCGGGGCAAAACTCACCACCGCGCTGTCGTTGTCGGTGATCGTCGCCGTGACGTCGGCCGGATCCAGCGCCGCGTAAACGGCATCGCTGCTGGTGACTGTCTGGATGATCGGCGACGGCTGGGTGGCGGTTTCCACCACGCCGTCATCCACCGCCTCGACCAGCACCGTCTGCGCGACGTTCCAGTTGAGCGGGGTGAACAGCAGGGTGTGGCTGCCGCCAGTCTGGCCGGCCACGACCAGCTGCGCCGCATCGAAGTCCAGAGAAACGGTGACATCTCCGGTCGGCTGGCTGTCGAGCTCGACGGTGTAGGTGTCGGTGGCGCCGCCTTCGGCCACCGCTGTGCTGCCACCGCCCTGCACCACCGTGATGCCGGGCTGGTCGTTGTCGTCGATGGTCACCACGTGGGTGCCGCTCGCGCCAATCGGTCCCGTCACCGCGCCAAAGCCCAGGGTCAGCGTCTCATCCGCCTCGGCTTCGGCATCGTTGGTGACGATGATCTCGATGCTGCGAGTCGCGCCGTCGCCATCGCCGGCGGCGAAGGCCAGACTGCTGGTCGACAGCGTGTAGTCGGCCGGTGTTGCCGCCGTGCCCGGCGTTTGCGTGATCGCCACCGTGGCCGGCGCTGGAAGCTGCGCCGTACCGGTGCCGCTGCCGCTGATGGTGAGCACCACGTCGAGGGAATGGGGTGTCGTGCCCTCGGGGGCGATGCTGGTGGGCGTTGCAAAACCCACCGAAGCGATATCGTCGTCGCTGATGGTGACCGTGTGCAGGCCGCTGGCGCTGGCCGAGCCGCTGGTGGTCAGCGCGCCGAAGCCAAGCTGGAAGGTCTCGTCGCCCTCGACCAGGCGATCGTTCACCAGCGCCACGGCGGCGTCCTGCGTCGACCCACTCAGCGCGCCCGCGGCGAAACTCAGCGTGTCGGTGGCCGTGTAGTCGGCCGGGCTGGTGGCCGACCCCGGCGTGGTGGTGATCACGGCACTGAGCGGTGTACCCAACCCCAGCGGACCGCTGCCGGTGCCGTTTACGGTCAGCAGCACCGGCACGTTCGCGCTGCTGCCGGCCTCGTCGGAACTGCTGGCGGTGGCGGCGAAGCTGATGGCGGCCGAGTCGTTGTCCGTAATGCTGTAGCTGTTGCTGGCGGTTGTCGTCGCCGGGCCGCTGACCTGAACCAGACTGAGGGTGAAGGTTTCCGTCGCCTCCACGAGGCGATCGTCGGCCACCTGCACGTTCGAGCTCATGGTGACGGTGTCGTGGGTCGAACCGGCCGGGAACAGGTAGGCCGCAGTGATCACACTGACGTCGTCCACATCGGCCGTGCCGCCGCTGAGCACCAGGTTGCCGGAGAGGGCAACCGCGACGGTTCCGCCCGGAGCGCCATTGGCGGTGACTTTCAGGGTCGTGCCCGGACTGAAGTTGGCCCCTTCGACCGTAGCGAAGCCAGCGGAAGCGAAGATCACTTCGGCGGTGTCGTTGTCGGTGATCAACACCGGCACGCTGGCAAGGGCGAGGCCGTTGTAGTCGGGATCGGCGCTGGTGAGGTCGTGGGTGATGGTTGAGAGCTCGGGCGCCCCTTCCACGACGGTATCGTTGCGCGCGGCCGCGGTGACCGTCTGCGCAATGTTCCAGTTGCCGGTGGTGAAGTTCAGCACGCGGGTGCCGTCGGTTTCGCCGTCGACGACCAGTTGGGCCGCGTCGAAGTTGACGGTTACGTTGACGGTGCCGGTAGGCTGGCTCGTCAGCACCACCGTATAGCTGTCGCCGGCGCCGCCCTCAGTGACGGCGGTGCTGCCCCCGCTTTGGGTGAGCACCGTTCCGGCGAGGTCGTTGTCGCTGATGTCGACGCTGATGTCAGCCACGACGAGGCCGTTGAAGTCCGCGGTGGCACTGGAAGTGGCGGACGTGATGAGCGTGCTGGCGTGCGGATTGGCCTCGGCAATGGCGTCATCGATGGCGCGCACGTTGACTGTCACGCCACTGAGGGCGTTTGCCGGCGTCAGGGTGACGGTCTGCGGCGAGGCACCGAAGCCGCCGCCGCTATCGACCTCAAGCTGCGCCGAGTCGTAGCCCAGCTGCACGGTGACATTCGTGGCCGGCGCCCGATTGAGGGCGACGATGAAGGTATCGGTGGCGGAGTCGGTCTCGGCCACCGCCAGCGTGGTGGGCGACACCAGCACCTCCGGCGCGGTCGCGAACACGTAGGCGCTGCCGCTGTCGACGAGGGTGTTGGCGTCCTGCAGCGGCGCACCCATCACGAAGGTGCCGGCGGACAGCGCCGCGCTGGCACCAAATTCGTTGCTGGCAGTGAGGTCAGCAGGCTGCAGCACACCGGTTTCGATCCAGCTTCCGCCGGACTGCGAGAACACCACCCCAAGCCCGGCCCGCTCGGCGCTGGCCGGCGCGCCCACCAGCAGGCTGCCGGCATCCATGGCGAGGCTGTAGCCGAACTGGCCCGGGCCGCCGCTTGGAGCAAGCGTCTGCACGGTGCCGTAGCCGGCACCGCTGAACACATGCACGAAGCCACTCGGCGCAACCGTAAAGGAGGGTGCCCCGACCGCCACCTGTCCGCCGAAGGTCGCCACGGACAGACCGAACAGGCGGTTGATCGCGGGCGCCGGGTCAGTGAGCGTGTTCACCGTGCCGAAGGTCGGACCCGACAGCACGTGGGCGAGGCCGCGGAAAGTGTTGGCAAAGGGCACGCCGACGACGATGACCTCGTCGTTCGGCGTGCCCGGAGCCGGGTCGTACACGGCCACCGATTCGCCGGCGCGATCGCCCGCGACGAGGCCGGGCAGGGCGAGAGCCAGCGGGCTGCCGAGGTCGGCGAGCGACCGGTAGGCGTAGGCACCGCCGGTGTTGCCGTTCTCGCCCACCGCGCCGACAACCAGGACGTCGCCGCGATAGCCCAGCGAATAGCCGAAGAAGCCATCGGCGACCGGGTTCGGCGACGGCCGCTCGACCGTCTGCGACCACACGCTGCCGTCAAAGACAAAGCGATAGATCGCCCCGGAGTCCGACGTGCTCACCGGGAAGCCATCGAAACCCGGCGCACCGACGATCAGCGTGGTGCCGAGCAGCGCCACCGAATGACCGAAGGTGTCTCCTGCAGCGCCGTACAGGGCGGTCAGCTTGCTGTGCTGGGTCCAGGTTCCCGCGACGTTTCGGTACATGTACACCGCGCCGGCATTGGCGCCTTTCTGGCTGTCGCCCTGCACGCCGATCGCCAGCCACTCGCCGTCGAGCGCGGCGGCGAAGCCGAGCTTCTGCGCCGCGGCGAGATCGGGCAGCACAAACACGGCACGCGTGCTGTCGCTGTAGCTCCACGTGGTGCCGGGCTTGCGCAGGGTGTCGACCACCCCGGCGCCGGGAGCGCCCGGCGGCAGCAGCACGCTGTCTTCCTGCGCACCGGGCGCGGCGGCCACGGCAATGAGGCCCGAGAGATCGACCGCGGCGCCGAAGGCGTTGCCGCCCCCGGCCACGCTTTGTGCAAGGTTGCTGGTATTGGCGGCCCAGATCGCGCCATCGAAACTGTAGGTATTGACGAGACCGCTGTCGGGATTGGTGCCACCGAGGTTGTGCCCGGGCCGGCCGGCGATGGCCTCACCCGCTTCCAGCGCGACGCTGTAGCCGGCTTGCGAGCCGACATTGCCGGCGACAGCGGTTTCCAGCAGCGTGCTGGTGACCGCGATATCGGTGAAGAACACCACGCCGCCGACATCCGCAAAGCCACCGTTGTCGGCCAGCGGCGCGCCGACCATGCTGCGCGAGGTGCTGTCGGCAGCGCCGACGGCGGAATCCCAAATGCCGACGCTGCGCCCGAAGCCCATGTCGGCCTGCGCACCGGCGCTCGGCGACAGGGTGTGCTTGATGCCCCAGGCGTTCGGCCCACCCTGGTCCTGCCGGTAGACGTAGGCCTGGCCGGTGCGGAGGGCCGAGACGTTGGTCGCCAGCGGCGCACCTACGATCAGGTACTCGCCATGCAGGTCCACCGAGGTGCCGAACCGGCTGCCGGCTGGACCCGACTTGGCCGGAGCCGCCTGGCCCCAGACATTGATGCCGCCGACGTTGCGTCCGCGGATCGACACCTGGCCATCGTCGGTCGCGCCGGCGTTCGGTGAGGCGATCGCCGCGGCGTCCGCATACAGGGCGACCGCGGCACCGAACTGGCCGTTGGCCTCCGGGCTGGCCGGATTGATCGTCGTGGTGGTGAAGGAGAACCCGGCCGCGGCATCGGTGTCGCTGTAGAGGTAGGCGCGGCCCTGATCGGTCTGCGCCGCGTCGTGAAGTGGCGCGCCAACCACCACGGTCAGCAGACCGCCCGCCTCGAACACATCGACCGCCGCGCCGAAGCGAGCGCCGGCTTGCGCGACCGGCGGTGTCAGTTCGGTGCGCAGCTCCCACAGGGTGGCCACCCGTTCGTACACGCGCACCTTGCCGACGCCAGCCGATTCGCCCGGCGAACCGACCACCATCCAGGTTCCGGCGATGGCGACACTTTCGCCGTATCGCGCGTCGGGCACGTTCAGTGGCGAATCAAGGGTGAAGTCGGTCGAAGTGAGCTTCTGCCGCTCTACCACCGCCGACATTGCCGGCATGGCCGCGCCCGTGAAGAACAGCGCCAGCAGCGTCGCCGCGCGCAACAGAATACGCGCCGGCCCTTCTGGTCGTGCCGGTGACGTTGCTGTCGCCGGCAAGGCCTTGCCCTGCTTGGCAACGCGGCAATCGGGGGCAGCTGGGGAAGCAGGATGCATACGCGTTGCCTTGATCATGGGTCGCGGCCCGGGACGGCAAAAGCCGTCCACGCCATCAGAGGAACGGGAACGCCGCAGGGAGCGTCGGCGTGGTGCAGGTGGCGCTGGTGATGGTGTTGTTGGGGCCGGAGATAGCCGCCACGGACAGCGTGTTGCTGGCTCCGAGGTAGCTGATCGCGTTGGCGTCGCCACTGCCTACCATGCCCTGCAGCCGCACGATGCCCGAGCCGTTGTAGGACAGGTTCACGGAAGGCTGGGTGCCGTCAGTCCCCGCGGCGATGGTGTTGTTGGTGATCGCGCTGCAGACGTTGTTGAAGTCGCGGGCATTCATGGTCAACGTGCGCCGCCCGCTGCCGATGGCGTTCGCTGACAGCGTGCTGTTGGTCACGGTGTAGTTTGCGTTGGCCGCGCTGCCGGAGATGGCGCCGTTGTTCTGCAGCTGGATCGAGGCGCCGAAGATCGGCGCGCCCATCGGCACGTTGACCGCGTTCATCGAAATCGCGGTGGAGAAGCTGGTGGTCGCCGCCATGTTGGCGCTGTTCTGGCCATCAGCGAAAATCTGCAGGGCGTTGCCTTCGTGGGCGTGATGGACGTTGAGCACGTCGATCACCCCGTTGGTGCTGGTGAAGTCCCCACTCTCGACCTCGACCACTCCAAGGGCCAGCTCGCCGCTGTAGTTGCGGATGTCATTCGAGAACAGGCGGAAGTTCAGCGTGCTGTTGCCCTGCGCGTTGCGCAGGCTGATCGCGGTTTCGCCGTTGTTGGTGTTGCCCGGCCCGGCAAAGGGTTCGGCGGTGAACGCACTGCTGAGGACGGCAATGTCCATCCGTGCGCCGCTGTTGCCTTCGGGGTTGGCGGTCAGGCCGATGCCGTCGATATCCTCGAACACCGCATTCTGGATCAGGGCATTGATCCGCGAGGTGCCATCGGCGCGCAGCAGGATGCCGTTGCCGCCACAGTTGCTGCCGCCGCAGGCGGTGCTGGTGATGTTGTTGCGCAGCACGTTGTTGGTCCAGCGGAAGTCGAGCGTGCCGGCGAAGTTCTCCAGGTAGACGCCGTTGTCGGTGAAGTTCTCGATCACGCTGTTGTTCACCTCCAGCGAGCCGCTGATCTGCGCGCCCGAGGTCTCGCCTTCGCGCAGGTTGAACACATGCTCGTTGTCGGCATTGCCGATGTTGCTGAAGTCGACGTTGGAGAACACGGTGGTGCCGGTGATGCCGCGGCCGGTGAGTCCGTGACTGCCGGTGCCGTTGATGACGACATCGGTGGCGCGGAAGTTGACGATGTTTTCGAGGTCAAACGCGTTGTCAGTGAGGTTCTGGAAGCTGCCGCCGGCGCCATTGGTGTGGGTGTTCACGAAATTGCCGTCACCCGCAATGGTGAAGCTGCCGGCGGTGTTGTTGGCCAGCCTGACGCCATCGGCAGCACCGGTGATGTCGAGTTCCTGGAAGCTCACCGTCAGGTTGTTGCTGTTGGTGACCTCGACACCCGCCGTGGTCTTGGCACCGAAGGTGCTGGTGCCGCTGACGGCGAGGGTGCCGGTGCCCCGGTTCACGTCAACGCCGTGAGAACCGGCACCGGGCGCGCTGATGCTCGCAAAGCTGAGCGCCAGGGCCTGCGAGGTGGCATGGTCCACGGTCAGCGCCGCGCTGGCGCCGCTCGTATCCAGCAGGCTGCCCGCATCGGTGGTGACCAGACCTGGGCTGGCATTGGCGTAGTTGATGGCGAGCGCCGGCACGCCGCTGGTGTAGCTGCTCAGCACCCCCAGATCGATCGCCCCGGTGTTGCCGGCGAGACTGATCGGCGCCGACGCGAACCGCGCGCCGGAGGAACCGAGCGTCAGCGTGGCGAAGGTGACCGGACGCGTGGTGCTGGTGATGAGGATGCCGCTGGAGGCGTTGCTGGCGGTGACCGTTCCGCCAAGGCTCACGCTGCCGGCACCCGCCAGGCCAAGGATGTTCACCGCGGCGCCCGCGGCGGTCTTGCTGATCGTGCCGCCATAGGTCAAGACGACGCCGTTGTTGCCGCTCGTGTTGACCACGTTGACCACGTGGTTGCCGGCGCCGGCGGAAGACGCCAGCGAACCCGTCGTGGCGGAGACCGTGCCGCTGCAGCCGTCGAAGTCCAGGGCATGGCTGCCGCCTGCGGCGGTCAGCGTCGTCAGGGCGAGATTGGTGGTGGCCGTGGTGCAGACGACGGCTGGCCCCGCACTGGTGCTCAGCGAACCAAGGCCGTCGAGCACCGCCACCGCGGCGTTGGTGGCCTCGATTCCGGTCGTTCCACCGCTGCCGGCCAGCCGCGCCATCTGCAGCAAGAAGCCGCTGGCTGCCGCGCTGCTGACGCGGATGCCCTCGGTGGTGGGGCTGCTGATCGTCGTGGTGCCGCTCACGATGACGTCATTGGTCCCTACCGGGCTGTCGATGGAAATGCCGCGTGCGTTGCTGCCGGCCGAAGACAGGCTGGCGAAGGTCGCATCGGCGGTGAGCTCGACACTTTCGAGGTAAAGCGCCGGACCATCGGCGGCGCTCAGCGCGCTCGCGGTGCCCCCGACGGTCAGTCGTCCGCCGTCAGAGAGGAAGGCAGCCGTATCGACGGCGGTCGCGTTGGCAACGACGCCCTGGGCAAAATTGGCCGTCGATGTCGCGCTGTTGGCCTGCAGCCTGATCAAGGGTTCGCCGGTGGCACCGCCGGCGACGTTGATCGAGGGCAAGGTGACCGAGCCCCCCGCACTCTGGCTCTGGATCGTCAGCCCTCGCGTCGCCGTCGACTGCAGGCTGCTTGCCGCATCGAAGGTGATGATGCCGCTGTTGCTGTTGACGTTCAGCACGTAGCCGCCGGTAAACCCAGCGCCAGCGCCGATGTCGACGTTGGCAAGGCTGATCGTGCCGGCGTTGCCGAGGATCTGCAGCGCCGGGTTGCTGGCGGGCAGGGCGCCATTGATGCTTACGTTGGTAAGGCTGAGCGTTCCGGTGGTATTGAGCAGTTCGATCCCGCCGGTGGCAGTCGCGCTGGACGCAACCTCCACGTCGGCAATGGTGAAGCCGCCGTTCGCGCCGGTGCTGCTGCGGATTGCCCAGCTGTTGGTGTTGGAGACAGTGAGTCCGCGGATCTGCCCGCCGCTGCCGAAAATCTCGATGATCGGGAAGCTGCCGGTGTTCGAGAGCACCGGCGCGGCACCGGCAGCGATGTCGTTCTGGGTCCCCGTGAGATCGAGGCCGAGGGCCTGTCCGATCAGCCGCTGACCGGGCTCAAGGTCGAACTCGACCTGATAGTTCCCCGCATACAAAAAAACGATGTCAGAGGACGCATCGACATCGCCGAGGCCCAGGCTTCCGTTGACCGGGGCCAGGCTGTTGAACGGCGAACCAAAGGTGCCGTCGCCGCCGGCCGCCGCGGTGTCGTCGACGAACCACACCACATCGCCGGTCACGTCGATATCGACCATCGCGCGCTGCGCGCCGAAGGCGTTGCGTACGCTGTAGGTAAACCGATCGCGACCGCGGAAGCCTGGCGGCGGGTCATAGCTGAAGGATCCGTCCGCGGCGACGGCAACGATGCCGCCATAGCGGCCGCGGCTGTCCCAGCTCGCGAGGCGATGGGTGGACGGGGAGAAGCCGGCGTCGTTGGCCAGCAACCCGTTCGCGGCTGCCACGCTCAGGGCACCGTTGGCGTTCACGCTGTAGGCGTCAGCCACCACAACAGGGGCTTGGGCGACGACGGCACCCGCACCCAACAGCAGCGGTGCGGCCAGCAGCGTGCACCACCGTGGCGGCAACATCGGGAAAGGCATCGGTAGGCTTCCTCAATTCACGCCGCTCTACGCGTTCACGCGTATAGCCGACAAGGGTCGATCCCGGCGCCTGCCTCATCCCCTCGCTGGCGCGTGCCGCACGACGGCGGCAGCAGAACCGGGCGGTCCACCGTGGCGCCACTCACCACCAACCGTTTCCGCGGGCGCCAATCTTGCCGCATTCCGCGGACAGCCACCACAAGAACTGCGATCCGCAAAACAGTCACTTTGGTTGCGAAGCCACTCGCGCACCTTTGGGCGCGAGGGCCGTCGACTGCAGCCAGCGGGTCCGGCGGGCTGCCCGCCGAAGTTCTTCAACGTGGCCTCACGCCGTTTTGGTCCTTCGTGGTCGCCGATCATCTTTTCGGCGCAGACGCAGCCGACGTCGAAGTTCTGGTCCTGATCCGGGTGCTCCATGATGTGGACGTAGCGGATCTTCTCGTTGCCGCACATCTGGCAGGTTGCGTAATCGGTTTCGTCCGCCGACTCGCCGTCGGCCCGCAGGTCGACCACATCCACGCAGTGCCATCCCTCGTGTGGCACTCCCGGCTGGTCCCATCGATTTCCGCTCATGCCAGTTCACTCCATCTCAGAATCCCGGGTACTTCCGCCAGATCCGCTGGTTCAGCTCTTCGTTGTCGCTGTACTCGCCGATCGCCCAATCCTTGAAGGCGTAGAGGTCTTCAGCCAATTCGGTGATGACGTCGCGCAGTTCCAGCGGCTCCAGCCACTCGGCAGGGATCGCCTTCACGCCGTGCATCGCGCCCAGCAGGTTGCCGACGATAGCTCCGGTCGAGTCGGAATCGCCATCGTGGTTCACGGCCAGGATCACGCCATGTTTGAAATTGCGGGCGACCAGCGCGCAATAGATGGAGATCGCCAGGGCCTCCTCGGCGATCCAGCCCTGGCCCAGCCGGGCAATGGCTTCTTCATGCGGCAAACCGGAATCGGCTAACTCCTCGGCCATCTCGATCGCCCGCAGCGTCTCCTCAAAGCCGGGCTCGGCTCGCAGCATGAGTTTGGCGGCGGCCAATGCCTCGCGCAGCGACGCGCCATCGGTCAGCGCCAGGATCAGCACCGCCAGCACACCACCGGTCAGGGCTCCGGTCGGGTGCCCATGGGTCAGCGCAGCCAACTCGGTACCCAGCCGGAAGGCGTCCTGGGGAGATTCGTACTGACGCAGGCGCCAGGCGAACAGACCGACCGGCGCAACCCGCATGACGCCGCCGCAGCCCTTGCTGTCGTTGCGGGCCGGCTCCCCAAGGGAGGTCATCGCCCGCAGGGCTGCCAGGCAGGTGTTGCCCGGTGCGCGACGGCTGTGCAGCGGACCCTGCTGAAACAGCCAGCCAGGCGCATCGGTGCCGAAGTCAATGTCGCATGTCGGGCGTTCGCCTTGGGTTTGCAGCCAGCGCAAATAGGCGTGCGCCGTCACCCCGGAGTAGGTCGTGATGCCCTTGAAGCAGCCGCGCACCCAGCCTCGGATCAACCCCTCGGCGGTGAACAAGGTCATCTGCGTGTCGTCGGTGATCGTCCCCAGGCCACCATAAGCCGGTGCGTACTGGGTGATGCCCTTCGGGCCGAAGCGACGCAGAATCTCGGTCCGCTTCATGAACTCAACCGGTGCGCCCAGCGCATCGCCGACTGCGCCACCGAGTAGGCAGCCCAGAAACCGCCCCTGGACCGTGCGTTTTTGCTGGCGCTTGCTGCGCCAGGCAGGTGGGGCCGGTGTCTCGAATTCTTCTGCCCCGCCCGCATCGGCAACAGGCTCCACGTCCTCATTGCCGGACAGGGTGTAGTAGACGCCCACCTCTGCCACTACGCGGGCGGCGGGTCGGGCAACAAGGTCCAGCTGCTTGCGCCACTCGGGCACATCGGAGCCGTCCCAACTGATGCCCAGGCCGTTCTCCCAGTAGGACAGGTAGGCCTCGCCGCGGTCGGCAGCGTAGTGGTTGCCCATGCCGGCTGAGCAGTCGAGCGCGTACTCCCAGTTGTTCTCGCGCATGCAGACCCCGTGCTCAGGGTGAGGCACTTGTCCCAGCCCGATCAGGTATTCCGCGCTCTTGGCGTCCAACGGGCGAAACACGGCCACCCGCAAGCGTCCGTCGTCCCGGGCGGTGATGGCAGCGATCAGAGCATCGCCACGTTGGATGGTGACCAGTTTGCCGCCGAGGTCCACGGGCCCGACCTCGATCCACCAGTGGTCACCAGCGGCTGAAATGACATCGCGGGCATCGTCGGGCGCCAACAGCTCGGCAAGCCGATCCATCGCGGGTTCGAGCGGCTGCCATTCGGCCTGCGCATTCCGGCTACGCTGTTGCAGGCCGTGCAGCATCGCGGCCAACGGAAGATCCCCGTTGTCGAGCAAGGCCGACTTCATATCGGTCGCTGGGATGGGGTATGGGATCTCCGGCAACCCGTACCGCGCCAGCGTCTCTGGCTTGAGATGAAGCACTGCGAAAATCTGCGTCGCCGGACTTCTGAGCACGTTGCGAACTCAGGGCGTCTCGAAACCGTCGCCGAAGATCGCAGGCGCGATCGGACAGAACACCGATGCGAGCGTTGCCGTGTTGTTGTTCTCGCGACATTCCGCCGCGGCGGCGCCGGCGTCGGCCTGTAGCACCAGGTCCACGGCCGCCACGGCATCGGCCGGCGGCGCGGGCCAGTCGCACGCAACCGCGGAACACGCACCCGGCGCGAGCGGCGCTGCGGTAGTCGCGGTGCAGCGCGCACTGCTGCCGTCGAGCGCCTCGACCGCGATGCCGGCCGGCAGCACCGCGTCGCCCTCGTTGCAGACGGTGGCCGCGATCGTCGCAACGCCCGCGGAACAGGACAGCGACGGTTCCTGCAGCACCACATCCGGCGCGTCCGGCGGTTGCGAAGGCGTCGCCAGGAAGCCGTTGAGCGGGCCGGCCCAGGACGGGATCCAGTCTGCGGCTGCGGGAACGACAGCGGCATCGTCAATGTGGGTGTCGGCGAACGCGGCCTGGTTCCAGATCGGCCGCGTGACGGCCCAGCGCGGATCGCGGTACAGGGTGAGGCCGCGGCTGACTCCGGGGTCGGCGACGCGGCAGGTGTTGCCGCTGCCGGGCGTCCCCGGGTCGGGCGCGGCGCACAGGAAGCCCTCCGCGTGGCAAGCGGCTTCGGTGCCGGCCTCGCAGCACTGCGCGGTACCGCTGCAGCGGCACAGCCCCGCGTCGCAGCTTCCGCTCAGACAGTCGGCATCGACCGCGCAGGCCGCTCCGCTGAACAGCGGGTCGATGCCGCCCGGCCCAAGTCCCTCGCAACTTGCGCCCTCGGCCAGCGTCCCGCAGGCCGAGTTCGACGGCACCACGAGGCGGGTCTCGCCGCCGGCGCCGACCGCGGCGACCACCGGGCTCTCCTGCCAGGTGCAGCTGGAGCGGGGGCGGCTGAACAGCACGTCGCCGTCGGCAGCGAAGGCGCGCGTGAAGCACTCGTCCGCGTACACAAGTTCGCTTGCGCCGTCGCCCTCGAAATCGAACGCGAGGGCCGGCGTGACGCCCGAACTCAGGTCATCCACCGGGCGGGACCAGGCCACGCCTTCGGGGCAGACCGGGCCGTCCGGCGCACAATCCCCGGGCGGACACACCCCGCCCGGGCGAGGCGAGGGACCGCAGTCGGGGTCGAACAGGCGCAGCACGCCGCTGCCGAGCGCCGCGCTCTCGGGCCAGCCGTCGCCATCGAAGTCCGATACCGCCGGCGGCGCGGCAACGGCGCCCGGATCGAAACTCGCGATCACGGCGCCGGAGGAATCGAGCAGCGCGTGCTCGTTGCCGGCGCGCACGATCTCGGGCGCAACCCCGGGCGGGCCGAAGCTGCCGAACTCGGCAACCGCGACGAAGCCGGCCGGCCCGGCGGCGACGAAGCCGGCATCCGCGACCCAGCCAGCGGACGGCGGGCCCGGCGTCCACTCCCAGCGGAGGGCACCGTCGGTCAACTCGATCGCGGGATCGTCGTCCAGGTTCATCACCAGCGAGGGCGCACCGACCGTACGCGACGGCGAGGATCCTGCCACGGTCGCATAGTCCGGCGGCTGCATCGCCTTCACCGCGCCCTGGTGGGAAAACACCAGGCCCTCGCGGATAACCTCCGGATCGCCGTCGCCATCGATGTCGTGGATCGCGACGCCGCCCCAACCGCGCAGGCAGCGGCCCGACCCCACGTTGCAGGGTTGCCAGAGCGAACCGGCGGGATAGGGCGCGATCCACATCGGGCTCGGCTGCCACACGGCGGCCTGCGAGGTGAACGCGATCGTACTGCCGTTGGCACCCGCGACCACGATCTCCGGATCGCCGTCGCGATCGAGGTCGGCCACGGCGGGCGCATGGGTCGAGACCAGCCAGTCCGTCACGCCGTCGAAGTCGAGGTCGCTGCCGCCCAGCGTCGTAACGTAGCTGCAGTCTTCAGCGGAGAAGATCCGCAATACCCCGAGGTGTTCGCTGTAGTTGCCCTCGACCGGGGCCGTCATCAGCGTCGCCACCAGACTGATCGGCCCTGCGCTGCCGGGCGCGCGGAATACCACCGGGGTGGCCTGCACGTCGGTGTGCCCGGCAAAGGGCACGGAGTCCGGCAGCGGACTTGTGCGGCACGCGATCTGCGGCTCCATCACCCCGGCGGGGGACGGCAGGCGACAGCCCGCATCGCCCGCCTGCGCCGGCGATCCTGCGGATACGAGCAGCGCGAACGGCAGCGGCAGCGCAACCCACCGACGAAACAGCGACATGCTCTTCCTCCCGGGGCAGGCGTCGCGCCCCGACCGGCGCCGCCGAGTTCGCGGATATCCAGCTGGCCATTGGCGTTGAGGCCGGAGGTACGGGAATTTCAAAGGCCTCTCCCGGGGAGTCTGGCGCGCGGGTGGCGGTCGCGCAAGCACCGGCTCCGGTGTGGAATCGGACCTCAGCGCGTCCATCGGGCAACGGCAGCTGGGCGATGCGGCCCAGGCCATCGCGCACGACGTCGATGTCGACGCCGCTCGATTGCTGCACGCCCATTCAACTGCCGCTGGCCCTCGCTGAACTCGGCCTCGACCACGCGCCGGTGGTGCTGGACCTGGATGAGGTCGACCAGAAGCAGCCGTCGTTCCTGCGCATCGACCCGAACGGTCGTGTTCCGGCCCTGCTGGAAACGATGGGCGGCGACGCGGTCACCCTGTTCGAGTCCGGCGCGA
>JANJTY010000050.1 GCA_024710865.1 Lysobacteraceae bacterium
CCTGGAACGCTACAACGGCGTACCGGCGATCAATATCACGGGCATGCCGGCCGCCGGCGTCAGTTCCGGCGATGCGATGGCCGAAATGGAACGCCTGGCGACGCAGTTGCCTCTGGGCTTCGGTATCGAATGGAGCGGGCAGTCGTACCAGGAGCGTGTCGCGAACGCGCAGACACCGATCCTCTATGCCTTGTCGCTGCTGATCGTCTTCCTCTGCCTCGCCGCCCTGTACGAGAGCTGGACGATCCCGACCTCGGTGCTGCTGGTGGTGCCGCTCGGCATCCTCGGCACGGTGCTGTTCACCTGGCTGCGCGGACTCGAACGCGACGTCTACTTCCAGGTCGGCATGCTCGCCACGGTCGGGCTGTCGAGCAAGAACGCCGTGCTCATCATCGAATTCGCCAAGGCCAACGTGGAGAAGGGCATGGACCTGGTCGAGGCCACCCTGGCCGCGATCGGCGACCGCCTGCGTCCGATCCTGATGACCTCGATCGCCTTCGGCTTCGGCGTGCTGCCGCTGGCGCTGGCGACGGGCGCGGGCTCCGGCGCGCAGCGCGCGATCGGCACCGGCGTGATCGGCGGCATGCTGGCCGGCACCTTCCTCGGCATCTTCTTCATCCCGCTGTTCTTCGTCAC
Organism: Lysobacteraceae bacterium; assembly: GCA_024710865.1. GTDB lineage: Bacteria > Pseudomonadota > Gammaproteobacteria > Xanthomonadales > Xanthomonadaceae > JANJTY01. Next base: position 637 of record JANJTY010000050.1, read on the forward strand.
GGTGCGGCGCCTGGCGGCGCGCTGGAGCCGGCGATGAGCGCCGCGCCCCGCAGCGGCGGCGAGCGCGCCCAGGCCCAGCGCGAGAACATCCTCGACGCCGCCCAGGCCTGCTTCATCCGCTTCGGCTTCCACGCCGCCGGCATGGCGAAGATCGCCGAGACCGCCGGCATCAGCCCCGGCCTGATCTACCGCTACTTCGACAGCAAGGAAGCCATCATCCTGGCGATCATCGAGCGCCAGCTGGCGGAGAAGCGCGGCAACATCGCCGCGCTGCAGACGCGCGACCAGCTCGCGGCCCGCATCGGCGACCTGTTCCAGCGCTGGCAGCGACGCGACGAGGGCGTGATGAACGCGGCCCTGATGCTGGAGATGAGCGCCGAGGCCACGCGCGATGCGCGCATCGCCGCCGCCGTGGCCGCCGCCGACGGCGAGAGCCGGGCGCGCTTCCGCGCCTGGCTGGAGGCGCAGGCGCGCGCGCAGGGCATCGAGCCGGATCCGGCCGACATCGACGCCCGCATGCTGACGCTCGGCGCCTTCATCGACGGCCTCTCGGTGCGCGCCGCGCGCGATCCCGACCTGGACCCGGCGCGCGTCGCCGCCGCGGTCGAACGCCTGGTGCCGGGGCTGCTCGATTTCCGGGTTGCGTGAGCAGCGGACGCGGACGCACCGACTCGACTCCGCTTCGCTTCGAGGCGATACACTCCCGCGACAGGCTGCGCCCGATGGCGCAGCGTTCCACAGGGGGATGTCCGATGCGCACCTACGGGTCAGCGACACTGCTGGCCGCGGTCCTGCTGTTCGCAGCAACCAAGGCCGAGGCACAGAACCTGGTCGTCAACGGCGGCTTCGAGGCCGATCCGATCACCGGCTGGGACCCCGTCGGGGCGACCGGCAGCCGCGCCTGGTCGGCCGACGACATCAACGCATCGTCAGCGTCTGGCTCGGCCGAGTTCAGCATCGACAGCACCGGTGAGGCCGTCGGCCTGGCGCAGTGCCTGGCCGTCAGTGGCGCGACCGACTACGACTACTACGCGCGCATGAAGTTTCCCACCGGACAACCGGCCGGCAGCGCGCGTGCGCTCGTCGACGTGCAGTTCTTCTCCAGCCCCGACTGCAGCGGCACGGCGCTGGGCGCCGAGGGCCAGGGCGCGGTGGTCGGCGCGGCCTATGCGCTGGACGACGCGGCCTGGTACGGCATCCCCGGCGAGGCCGAGCTCGGAACCAAGGGTCGCGCGACGTCGCCGGCCGCGGCCGCATCGGCGCGACTTCGCATCTACGTGGAGCAGCTTGCGGGCTCCGATACGCAGGTCGTCCGCTTCGACGAGGTTGTCTTCCACGATGCGTCCACCGTTCCGGTGACGCTGCAGTCCTTCCAGGTGGAGTAGCCCGCCATGCATCGCCTTTCCACCCTCTCTGCCGTGCTTGGCCTGATTCTGGGCGGGACCGCCCTGGCCCAGTGCCCGCCCGCCACCCTGCTCCCGGTCGAAGCCCCGGCGGGCAGCGAGCTTGCGCCGTATTCGCTCGATCTGAGCGTCAATCCCGCAGGCAGCTGGAGCTTCGAGGCCATCGGGCTTCCCACCGGTCTTGCCCTGGATCCCGGCGGCATGCTGAGCGGGTCGCCGGACGGGCCCGGGCAGTTCGAAGCCCGCGTCGTGGCCACCGATGCTCAGGGCTGCGTGGTGGCGCGCGAGTACGTCTTCGATGTCGCCAGCTGCCCGAGCTTGGCCGTCGGTGAGTCGGTCCTTCTGGACGCTTCCGCCAGCGCCGAGTTCTGCGTGGGTTCGCAGACCGACGTGAGCGAGTACCTGCTCATGCCGGTGAACGCGACGCCGGACGGCAGCCTGTCCCTCACCACCACCGCCAACGGCATCATCGCCACGATCGGACCGCCGCAGCTGGTCGAGGAAGCAGCCGCGTCAGGCCAGTTGGAGCTGCCCACCCAGACGGCCCATGTGCACGCACAGCCACTGGCGGGGCGCGACTTCCCGGCCTCGCTGGCCGCGCCACGGCTGGCCCAGGCGCGCCCCGAAGGCACCTCGGTGCCGGTGGTCGGCGAGCTCCGCGACGTACAGGTCGCGCCGGGCTGCGGTGGATCGCCGGACGTTCGCAAGGCGCAGGTGCGCAGCGTGGTCCCGGGGCCGGTGGGTCAGCCGGGCATCTACGTCCTGGAGGAAGTCGTCGAGTCGCCGGCGGGTTCCGGCAACTGGGTTCCCGCCGTTCCCGGCGGCTTCACCCAGGCCTACTTCGATGTCCTGGCTGACGCCTTCACCGGGTCGCCGCCCGACGTTACGGCCGACCCGGATCCGGGGGCGCCGGAGCCGATCGCCCGCACCGCCGGCCGCGACACCGTCACCAGCTATTTCGGCGCGCCGTCGGACATCGATGGCAACGGTGGTGTGTTCGTCTTCTACACGCGCGCAATGAACGAGCGCAGCGCTCCGGCCAGTTCGGTCGTGGTGCCCGGCGCCTTCGAACTGCGCGACCTGCAGTCCACCGTGGATTGCCCGCTCAGCAACCAGGGCGAGTACGTCTACCTGATGGTGCCCGACCCCACGGGCGCGGTGAACAGCAACGTGCGCACGCTCTCCTTCGTGTACGGGAACAGCACGCGCTGGACCATGCACTTCATGAGCCACCTGGCGATGGCATCCACCCGTCTGGCGCAGCCCGCACCGACGCCGGAGGAGGCCTGGCTGGACGAGGGCCTGGCCTGGTTCGCCGAGGAGTTGCTGTTCTTCAATACCTCGATGGGACTGGCCCCTGGCCAGAACATCGCGGTGACCGAGCTCACGACCGGTCCGAACGCATCGCGCCGCGTGGCTGCGTTCAACGCTTACGCCAACCTCCAGTTCTCGTCCCTGCGCTCCTTCTTTCTTCAGAACTCGAGCGTTGCGGGAATGAACGGACTGCGGGTCGGCCCCCTGCGCGAGGTGCCGTTCGACCTGACCGGCCTCGCGGGGCACGAGGAGCTGAACCTGCAGCAGGCGGTGACGGCGACCTTCCTGCGTTACGCCGTGGACCGTCTGGGCGGCGATGCCGCGGCCCGGGTGCGATCGATGGTGGAAACCAACCTCACCGGAACCGAGAACCTGCAGGCCGTGCTCGGCGCGGATCCGCGCACCTGGGCGCGGGACTTCGCCGCCGGCCTGTACGCCGACGACGCGGTGGCGGGCATCGACCCCGCGTTCCAGCTTCGCTCCTGGCATCACCGGTCCATCTTCCAGGCGCTGAACGGCAGCTACCCGCTCGCAACACAGCCCTTGGGCAACGCCAGCCCGCTCAGCTTCGAGATCGCGGGCGGTGTGAGTCCGCGCTGGCAGCGCTTCGGCATTGCGGCCGGTGCCGCATCCGCCGTCGTGCGGGTACGCGGGCCGGGCGACGCGACGCCGCCGGCGGAGGTGTCGGCGGTCCTGCTCAGGACGCGGTAACGCAGCGAATCGCCGCGTCGGCGTCGAGGCGCCCCGGCCCCGACGGTGGCCGCGGGCGAGACGACCGCGCAAATCCGCGTCGCGAGCGCTGCGGGACCTGCGACGTACTCAAGCGCCCGGGGCGTGCCAGGGCCTTGCCGCGGCTCGCCTGGCGCCATGCGGCCGCTGGGCGAACGGATGCCGCTGACCAAACCCGCCCAGCGAAGGCTGCGCGAGCCCGGCGCTGCGCCGTATCGCCGCATCGACGGTTCGCAGGACGGGCTCCGCTGGGGCGCATTCATTCCGGATTCGGAAAGAATGCGTAAAATATGCGTTAACCGTCACGGTTTTGCCCGCTTGTCTGCGAGCAGAATCCGAAGTACAAGCCCTAACTCCCTGCCTTGGAAAGGAAATGTTCGAGCTGGCGCTCGGTCTTGCTGCTACCGTTCTGGTCCTCGCGTTGGCATCGCTGCGCTGGGTGCCGGAAGGCCGCGCCTTCACGGTGCACCGGTTCGGGCGTTTTTCCCGCAGCATCGGGCCCGGCTTGCACTGGGTCCTGCCGCTGGTCGAGCGCGTGCGCCAGCGCGTGGACCTGATCGGCCACCGCATCGACCTGGCCCCGGCCCAGCCCGGCGCCGCCCGCGCCGCGGTCTTCTACCAGATCATCGAGCCCGAGCGCACCGGCGCCAGCCTCGACGCGGTGGACGACTTCGTCCAGCACGAGGCCGACGACATCCTGATCGCGGTGGCGGCCGACCCGACCGGGACCAGCGGCGCGCTGTGCGAGAGCCTCAAGCTGGAGCTGAACCGGCGCCTCGCGCCGCGCGGCCTGCGCATTACCCGCTGCCAGCTGCAGGCGGCCTGAGTTTCCTTCACCAGGTTTTGCGCCGGTCGCGGTGCGGCCCGATACTTGCCGCCCCATGACCGACGCCCTTCGCCCGCTCCTGCTCGATGGCCTGAACCGGCTCGGCCTTGCGTCCGGCCTGGCCGAGCCGCTGCTCGCGTACCTGGCCCTGCTGCAACGCTGGAACCAGGCCTACAACCTGACCGCCATCCGCGAGCCGCGCGAGATGCTCATCAAGCACCTGCTCGATTCGCTCAGCCTGGTGCCACACGTGCCCGTTTCCGGAAGCCTGGCCGACATCGGCACCGGCCCTGGCCTGCCCGGCATCCCGCTCGCCATGGCCCTGCCCGGCCTGCGGGTGGCTCTGGTCGAATCGAACGGCAAGAAGACCCGTTTCCTGCGTCAGACCGTGCGCGAGCTGGGCCTTCCCAACGTCCGCGTGATCGAATCCCGCGCCGAAGCGGTGGCGGAACCGGGCGCATTCGACTGTCTTAGCTCTCGCGCCTTCGGTACCCTTGCCGAGTTCATCCGGGTGGCGGGGCACCTGTTGGCTCCCGGCGGACGCCTGCTGGCGATGAAGGGCCTGCGGCCGGTGGCGGAGGAAGCCGCCCTGCCGGCTGGCTGGATCGTCGCTGCAGTGCATCCGCTGGCCGTACCCGGACTCGACGCCGAGCGCCACCTGGTGGTGCTCGAGCGTTCATCGCCCTGACGGAACCCGCACCATGACGCGCATCATCGCCATCGCCAACCAGAAGGGCGGGGTCGGCAAGACCACCACCGCGGTCAACCTCGCCGCCGCCCTGGCCGAGGCCCGGCGCCGCGTCCTGCTGATCGACTTCGATCCGCAGGGCAACGCCACCATGGCCTCGGGCGTGGACAAGCACGCCATCGAGCGCTCCGGCTGCGAGGTGCTCCTGGAGGAATGCGACGCAGCGGATGCCATCGTCAAGTCCTCCGGCGGCTACGACGTCCTGCCCGGCAACGGCGACCTGACCGCGGCCGAGATCAAGCTGATGGATGCGCTCGCCCGCGAGTACCGCCTGAAGGAGCGCATCGCCACGGTAGCCGCGCGCTACGACTACGTGCTGATCGACTGCCCGCCCTCGCTCAACCTGCTCACCATCAACGCCCTGACCGCGGCCGACGGCATCATCGTTCCGATGCAGTGCGAGTACTTCGCGCTGGAAGGCCTGTCCGCGCTCACCGACACGATCAAGGCGGTGCGCAGCAAGCTCAATCCCCGGCTTGAGATCGAGGGCGTGCTGCGCACCATGTTCGACGTGCGCAACAACCTCGCCAACGAAGTCGCGGCGCAACTCTCGAAGTACTTCGGCGAACGCGTGTTCCGCACCGTGGTGCCGCGCAACGTGCGCCTGGCCGAGGCGCCCAGCCACGGCCAGAGCATCGTCGAGTACGACCGCGCCTCGCGTGGCGGCATCGCCTACCTGGGCCTTGCCGGCGAGATGATCCGGCGCGAGCGCCCGGCTGCCGCCGCGCCGGCCACCACCCCCACGGAGGCCTGAGCATGGCGACCAAGAAGCGCGGCCTCGGCCGGGGTCTCGACGTACTGCTCGGGCGCGACGAGGACGTGGTCGAGGTGCCCGAACGCAGCGAGTCGCTCACCAGCCTGCCGATCGAATCGCTGCAGCCCGGGCGCTACCAGCCGCGCACCGGCATGGACCCGGAGAAGCTGGCCGAACTGGCCGATTCGATCCGCGCCCAGGGTCTGATCCAGCCCATCGTGGTGCGCCGCATCCCCGGCGGGCGCTTCGAGATCATCGCCGGCGAACGGCGCTGGCGCGCGGCGCAGCAGGCGTCGCTGCGGGAAGTGCCGGTGGTGCTGCGCGAGGTCGACGACCGCGCCGTGATCGCCATGGCCCTGATCGAGAACATCCAGCGCGAGGATCTCAATCCGCTGGAGGAATCGCAGGCCTTGAAGCGCCTGATCGACGAGTTCGGCCTGACCCACCAGCAGGCGGCCGAGGCCGTCGGCCGCTCGCGCGCGGCGGTCTCGAACCTGCTGCGCCTGCTGGAGCTGCCGCCGGCGATCCGCAAGCTGCTCGACGCGCGCCAGCTCGAAATGGGCCACGCCCGTGCCCTGCTCACCCTGCCCGAAACGCCGGCCCTGGAACTGGCCCAGGCCGCGGTGGCCGAGGGCCTCTCGGTGCGCGAGGTCGAGCGCCGCGCCCAGGCCCTGGCCAAGGGCGCGCCGCCGCCCAAGCCGGCCGCCGCACCGCGTCGCGACGCCGACATCGAGACGCTGGAACGCGAGCTGTCCGAACTGCTCAGCACCCGCGTCGCCGTGCAGCACGGCCGCGGTGGACGCGGCAAGCTGGTCATCGCGTACCACAGCCTGGACGAGCTCGAGGGCGTGCTGGAGCGGATCCGCGGGCGCGCCGCCGACTGATACCTGTCCCTGGCCGGAGTCGCCAGCGGGCCCGCTGGTACTGGACGAGACCGATGCGAACCCTGCTCACCGGCGCCGCCGGATTCATCGGAGCCTACGCCGCCCGCGCCCTGCTGGCGCGCGGCGAGTCCGTGCTCGGGCTCGACAACTTCAACGATTACTACGAACCACAGCTCAAGCGCGATCGCACCGCTGCGCTGTGCCCATCGCTTGAGCTCATCACGGCGGATGTGGCGGACGGCGCCGCGCTCGAGGCCGCGTTCGCCGGCTTCCGCCCGCAGCGCGTGCTGCACCTCGCGGCCCAGGCCGGGGTGCGCTATTCGATCCAGAATCCGCTCGCCTACGCGCACAGCAACCTGGCCGGCTTCGCGCAGGTGCTCGATGCCTGCCGCCGCCACGGCGTCGAGCACCTGGTCTACGCCTCCTCGTCCTCGGTGTATGGCGCCAACGCGCAGCCGCCGTTCCGCGAGGACGCGCGCGTCGACCAGCCGCTGTCCTACTACGCCGCGACCAAGGCCGCGAACGAACTGATGGCCGAGAGCCAGGCCCGCATCCATGGTCTTGCCTGCACCGGCCTGCGCTTCTTCACCGTCTATGGCCCCTGGGGCCGGCCCGACATGGCGCCGCTGCTGTTCGCGCGCGCGGCCCTGGCCGGGCGGGCGATCGCGGTCTACAACCACGGCCGCATGCGGCGCGACTTCACCCACGTCGACGACATCGTCGCGGGGATTCTCGCCGCGCTCGACCGCGACACCGCGCTGCAGCGTCCGCCGCACCGGATCTACAACCTGGGCAACCACCGCCCCGAGGAACTCGAGCGCTTCATCGCCCTGATCGAGTCCGCGGCCGGCCGACCGGTGCAACGCGACTACCTGCCGCTGCAGGCGGGCGACATGATCGAGACCATGGCCGACATCGAGCGTGCGCGCGGCGAGCTGGGCTTCGAGCCGCGCACCCCGCTCGATCGCGGCCTGCCGCCGGTGGTGGCGTGGTGTCGCGATTACTTCGGCGAGCGGGCCTGAGTCGCGACGATGCGCCCATCGACGATGCCAGTGGGCCGGGGCGGATGGCCGCC
>JANJTY010000112.1 GCA_024710865.1 Lysobacteraceae bacterium
GCCGAGAAAGACGTCATACAGGACGTGGCTGAGTTGGGAACGCGGATAATTGTTATTGCGAAATCCGGGTTCCATGGTCCAATCCTCCGTCCGTGCTCGATCCGCCCAACGCTGACACGCGTCGATGAAGTAGTTCGCCGCGTGGCGACGGTTGGCCTTTTTTTGGAGCAGAAAGTCGGACGTCGCGTAGGTCCCCTCCCAGATGATCCGGAAGCATTGCGCCACGGAGAAGTCGCGAAGAAGGTTCCTGAAGAGCGCGTCGGAAGCGACCTCGCACGCCTCGGGCAAGCCCCGTTCCAGGAGCCAGAAATCCGCGAACTCGCGACACTCCGCGAGGGCCAGCGTCAATTGCAGATCAGCCAGCTCATCGCACCATGTTTCCGGCCATACCGTCGAATTGGCCATGTGCTCGATCTGCTGCACCAACGACGTCGGCGACGGGGTCAGGATGCGCCAGTACGTCACGTAGGGATAGGCCGGGAGATCTTCATCGGTGGCACTGAACGCTTCGATGGGGGATTCCACATCCGGGGCAATCACCCCCGCCGCGACGAGCGACGACAAGACCTGGTTCCCCAGCGGTCCCGCGGGGGCCAGCGGCACGGCCGAGTAGCCGACTGCACCAACGGTCCCATGGGCTAACCAACCGCCACAGCGCACGACGGCCAGCAACGCGACCGCCTCTGCGAGGTGCAGATCGTCGGGGGTTCCCACACGTTCCGCATAACTCCAGCGGGCACGGCAGTGGGCCTCGTTCGCGGTACGTCGCTGCATCGCATCATGTTGCAGCCCTTCGATTGCGCGTCTTATGCCGACGGCGCCTTCGCAAGATCCCGCCGCGCGGTGCGCACACGCGGAACAGCGGACGCTGACTGCGCTTGTCGGCACCTCGGGACGCGATCGGCGTAACTGGATCAAGGGGGCGCCGCACGCGTCACATTGCCGATCGCGCAGGACTTTTGGGGAGAGCAGGCGAGAAAGCTGACCGGGCGCGCAGGCGACCTGAAACGCATTGATGAGGTCGATCACCCGCTCGCCGGCGTGGTAGCGGTCGGTCAAGGCCGTCAGCTGTGCGACATCCAGGTGCGCAACCCGCGGGTCGATCTGAAACTTCATGGGCGGTGACGAAAAGCTCGAAGACGGGCCGCACTATAGGGGACACGCCCTTCGTTGTCACTCATAGAGCGTGGCCCGATAGTGCGCGACTTCCTAGCATCGCGCCATGCTTTCGACCGTCGCGCCGTCGTCTCGCGATCCCCTCCTCCTCTTCGGACAACGCCTGGCCGCCCTGCGCCGCGCACGCGGCTGGTCGCAAGAGCGCCTTGCACTCGAGAGTGGGCTCGCCCGCAGTTATCTGGGCGGGGTCGAACGTGGGCAGCGAAACATCGCGCTCCTGAATATCCTGCGTCTGGCCGAGGCGCTCGAATGCCCGCCCGGTGAGCTACTGAAGCTCGACCCCGATCACGCCGCGGACTAGGCCGCGATCCCTGCGGGCGCCAGCGGCGTGGTCCTCGCACGCCGGATCGACACGGCGTTGCGTACAGGTGATCTAGCGGGCCCGTGCGGCTTCGCCAGCCCCTATTGTGTGGTTCCTTGTGCCAATGGTGCGGTTGCGCGTGCCGGCGCAGGGGGCGCCGCCGCCCCCCCGTCCGGAGGCCGTCCGGGATCTCGCCAATAAGGTCTTGTTTGTGCGCAATATTTTGAGCTGCAAGTCGCTCATCCGATGGCGGCGGTCGCGATGATACACCCGTGACCTCGGGCTCCGGGACCATGGACGGCTCGATTCGGCACAAGGCACCACACATTGGCCCCCATGTCGCCATCGTGGGCGCGCACCGGAATCCGATGGCCCGCGCCGGTGGTGCGAGCGTTGATGTCAGTGGTCGTACAGATCGGGAAGATTCGCCCGCCGTTGACACGCGAGCCCTGATGCTTGGGGCCCGTGGTCAGCGCGCTGGGTGAAGCGCTGACACGCGCCCGGTCGAAAGCATACGAGGCGGCCGTCTTGCCTGCCGGCGACCACATCCCCCAACGCGACCGCAGCGCGTGCCACCTGCCGCGCGGCCTCCCGCGCAATCCGCCGCCGCGGCTCAAGCGAAAAATCGGCGACAGAATATTCTTTCTGCACCGTGATTCTCCCCCCGCTCCGTTCGGCGCCCTCGACCGCGCTCGGCGGCAGCTCCGACCGCATCGAGGGGCACTGGAATCGCGTTCGAATCGATATCCTCGTCGCTTCCCGGCAACGCAGACGGGTACCCTCTTCGTCACGACTCGACTGTGCACCGGGCGCACGATGAAGCGTCCATGACGTCAAGATCGCCACACGGGCGGAAGCCATCACGCCGAGCGCACGGGTCATTGCGGTTTCTTTCACAGGGGGGCGCATCCTGACGTCCGACGACCATGCCCGGATCGAAGCGGCAGCGCAACGGCGTAACGACCAGAGACGGTATCCGCTCATCCACGAAGCGTGACCGGCATCGCGGCCTCGGCGTCAACCTGCTCCCGTCCGGCCCCTGCGCACACCCAACGGTCCGCGCGGCTCGACGCGGCGTTGATCGGATGGTCGCGGTTGGCCGCCCAGACAACCACGCCCGGCCGGTCAGCGCGGGCGCGCTGCGGTGGCGCCGTTCGGCTAAACTTGCCCTCTCGGCCCGACTCGTCCCCCCTCCCGATGTCCGCCACCCCCGAGCCCAACCCGGATCGCCGTCGCCAGCCCGCCCCGTTCGACCGGCGGGCGCTGCTGCGTCTCGATCCAATGGACAGGATCAATGTCTTGCAGGCCGGGATCGAGTCCGTCGCGCTCGTGGCGATCGCCCACGCGATCGGACGGTCGCCCCCCGAATTGATCGACCTGCTGCAGCTCGCGCGCCCCTCGCCCGTCGGCACACCCCGCAAAGGCGTTCGCCTTACCACCGCGCAGAGCGAACGCGTCCTCGCCTTCCTGCGACTCATTGAGCGGGTCGAGGAGATGGTGACGAACGGCGGCGACGATCGGACCTTCGACGCGGCCCGTTGGCTTGGCGACTGGCTCGCCCGCCCCTGCCCTGCGCTGGGCGGGCAACGCCCCGTCGCCCTGACCGACACGCTCGAGGGGTATCGGGT
>JANJTY010000259.1 GCA_024710865.1 Lysobacteraceae bacterium
CGGCCGCCTGTTCGACGTCGCCAACGACATGGCCGAAGTCGGCGGCCAGCAGCGCCCGGCGCCGGAGTTCTACTGGCAGCGCCACCGCGCCGGTCGCACCTACGGCGAGTCCTACGGCCCGACCGGCGTCTGCCACTGCCCCAAGTCGGGCAAGGCGCACGCGCACTGAGGCCCTGGGCGGTGAGGGCGGGGGCACGCCGCGATGGCCCCCGTCTTGCGCGTCGCGTGCGGCGCGCGTCTGGGCGCCCGTTCCTGCCCCCGGGCTGACGCGGGGAGGCTGGCCTCTGCGCACGGCGAGTTGGCCACTCGGGACGCTATGATCGGCCACCCGCGATCGCGAGGCGCGCACTGCGTTGAGGCACCGAGTCCGACAGTCTGGCCTTTGCCTGCTCATCGCCGCCGGCGGTCTGCTGGCACCGCTGGCCCTCGCCCTCGACCCCGACAAGCCGCTGGCCGAGTTCAGCCTCAGCACCTGGACCCGGGCGGAGGGGTTGCCGCACAACTTCGTGATCGATCTGGAGCAGTCCAGCGAGGGCTATGTCTGGCTGGCGACCTGGCGCGGGGCGGCGCGCTTCAACGGGCGGGCGTTCGAACTGTTCGACCAGGCGCGCCTGCCCTGGAACGAGGATGGCGCGGTCTGGAAGCTGGCGCGGACGCGCGCCGGCGACCTGCTGCTCGGTTCGCAGCGCTTCGGCCTGAGCCGGCAGCGGGGTGGTGCCTTCACGCACGATTGGCGACCGCAGGCGGGCGAGCCGCTGCTGTCGGTGATCGAGGACACGCATGGCCGGCTCTGGCTCGGCACGCGCGGTGGTGTGGTGCGGCTCGACGCCGACGCGGAGCGCCGCTTCAGCCTGGCCGACGGCATGCCGGACGGCACCGCGCTGTCAATGGCCGCCGCCGCGGACGGCGTGGTCTGGATCGGCACCGCGGACGGCGCCGCGCGCATCGACGGCGAGGCCGTCACCGCGTTCGGCACCGCGCAGGGCCTGCCCCCGGGCGAGATCGGCATGGTGCTGGTGGCGCGCGACGGCACGGTGCGGGTCGGCAGCAAGCGCGGCGTGTACCGCCTTGCGGGCGAGCGCTTCGTGGCCGAACTGGACGAGCTTCCGCCCGACGAGGTCTCGGCCCTGCTGGAGGATGCCGGCGGCGCGCTCTGGATCGGTACGGTCGGGCACGGCGTGTTCCGCGCGTCCGGGCGCGGCATCGAGTCGCTCGGTGTCGAGCAGGGCCTGCCCAGCGCGCACGTCAACACCCTGCTGGAGGACGTGCAGGGCAACGTCTGGATCGGCACCCACGGCGGGCTGTCGCAGCTGCGCGAGACGCGCTTTGCGACCTATTCCAGCGCCGACGGCCTGGCCGACGACTTCGTGCGTTCCATGGTCGAGGACGCGGAGGGCAGCCTGTGGATCGCCACCAACCGCGGTGTGTCACGCATCCGCGCGGGCCGGGTCGAGGCCGTGGCGGAGCAGTATCCGGACGCGGCGCTGTCGACCCTCTCCCTGCTGGCGCGGCGCAGCGGCGAGCTGTGGTTCGGCACCTACCGCGACGGCGTGCGCGTGCTGGCTGCGGACGGCCTGCACGCGCTGGGCCGCTCCGATGGACTGGCGGGCGAGGAAGTGCGGGCGATGATCGAGGCGGCGGACGGTGCGGTCTGGCTCGGCTTTGCCAGCGGCCTGACGCGCTGGACCGCGTCAGGCACGCGCAGCTGGGCGCGGGTCGACGGCGAACCCAAACAGCTCTACGTGCGCGCCCTGCTCGAAAGCGCCTCCGGCCGGATCTACCTCGGCACACCCGATGGCCTGGCCTGGAGCGACGGCGAGCGGGTCGGGCGCCTGCCGCTGCCCGAGGGTCGCGCCATCAACGTCTTCGGCCTGCACGAGTGCGTGCACGGACACCTCTGGGTGCTTGGCTCGGGCGGGCTGTGGCGCCTGCGCGAGGGTCGGTGGCGCGAGCTGGACCCCCGCTTCGAGCTGGGCCGCAGCACGGTGTTCGGACTGGTCGCCGACGGCGAGGGCAGCGACTGGCTCAGCACCGCGCAGGGTCTGGTGGCGGTGCGGCACGACGCGCTGGAGCGCGCCATCGAGGACGCGGCGGCCGAACTCCCGCTGGTGCGCTACGGCGATGGGCCAGGCTCGGAAGGCTTTTCGCTCAACGGCGGCTCGACCCCGTCCGCGCTGCGCACGCGCGACGGCCGCATCTGGCTCGCGTCCGGCCAGGGCGCGGTGGTGTTCGATCCGCGTGCACTGGAACGGCCCGTGGCCGCGCCGCCGACCGTGATCGAACGCATCCTGGTCGACGGCGCCGAGCGCGAGGCCGGCGCCAGCGTGGTGCTGCCGCCGGGAACGCGCCGCATCGAGTTCGACTACGCGGGTCTTTCCTTCCTCGCGCCCGAGTCGATCCGCTACCGCCACCGCCTGCTCGGCTTCGACGCGGACTGGGCCGAGGCGGGCGCGGCCTCTGCCGTCAGCTACACCAACCTGCCGCCCGGCGACTACCGCTTCGAGGTGGAGGCGCTGGTGGCCGGCGCGCGCGAGGCGCCGAGAGCTGCGGCGCATGCCTTCGAGGTCCAGCCCTACCTGCACCAGCGCACCGGTTTCCGGATCGGACTGATACTGCTGATCGCTGCGCTCGCGGCGTGGTGGTTTCGCTGGCGCACCGGCGCGCTGCGTCGCCAGGCCGCAAAGCTGCAGGCGCTGGTGGACGAGCGCACGCGCGAACTCAGCCTGCGCGGCGACCGGCTCGAACAGGCCGACAGGGACAAGGCCGCCCTGATCGCGCAGCTCGAAGCGCAGTCGGTCCAGCTCGCACGGCACGCGCAGGAGGACGGCCTGACCGGGCTTTCCAACCGGCGCGCGCTCGATCGCGCGCTGGCCGTCGGGCTGGAACAGGCCAGGGCGACAGGACGCCCGCTGGCCCTTGCGCTGATCGACATCGACCACTTCAAGCGCATCAACGAC